>JANQPU010000405.1 GCA_028285315.1 Acaryochloris sp. IP29b_bin.176 | reverse complement strand
TACTAATTTCTCTTGGGGAATGCGAGAAATGAATATTGAAGACCCTGATGGGCATCGATTGCGGGTGGGAACTGCAACAAATGAGCCCAGTGATGAAGTGCCCTTATGTGAGGATTGATATGGGGTTAAATCGACTCTAAATCCATGAATCTCGCTAATATCCTCCCCACCGTTTCCTCCACATCATCCTCTCCTGACACCACCAGATCAGCCAACTCAATCCCATGTGCAACCAATGCTTTATGGGCTGGCATCACATGAGCGTTCCAGTCCTGAATGATCCTAGACTCTGATCTCAGCTTTTCCTTCTCATCCCTGACAATCCTCCGACTCATCCGCAGACCATCTGAAGTCTCGACGTAAACCTTCAAGTCCAGGGATTCCAGGATTTTGGGCTGGGTCAGCACAAATATCCCCTCGACAACAATGATTGGGTAGGGGTGGACTAGCTCAGTGTCTTCTTTGCGGGAATTGCTGATCATGTCATACACAGGTAGCTTCACCGAATGACCAGACCGCAGTCTCTTCAGATGAGCGATCATCAGATCTGTCTCCAGAGCTTCTGGGAGATCGTAGTTGCCACAAGGCATGAAGCGGTAATAACGATCATGGCTGATCAGTAAGGCACGACCATTACTGCTATCAACTAAAGCTTTAGCCAGGGTGGTCTTACCTGCGCCGCTGCCTCCAGCTATACCGATGATTGTTGTCATGGGGTGTAAGGTTTGATCTTCATCACAGGTTGATTGAATTGTTGAATGGCAGGCAAATCTCCGAAGTCTGGAGAGGACAAGATAGTCAAGTGCGACTGGAGTTGACAAGCCTAAGTCTTGCGAGACAATTGCTATAGAAGTCCCTTCTATAACAAGGTGACAATCCTCTTGAGGAAATCGATTCTCTGGAAACTTTTTGTTTTTTGGAGTTGCCTGTGCATTCTCCTCACAACCCTTAGTTGTCAAGCTCCTGCTGTGAATGATCTTATGGCTCTACAACTATCCTCTCCAGCTTTTGCTCCAAGTCAAACCATTCCAGCTAAGTACACTTGTCAAGGCCAAGATCTTTCACCTCCGCTTGAGTGGCAGGGAGTACCGCCAGAGACAAAAAGCTTAGCACTCATCATTGATGATCCAGATGCCCCAGACCCAAATGCACCTAAAACAATTTGGGTCCATTGGATTCTGTATAACATTCCCCCCTCTACTCAAGGACTGGCAGAGGGGATAACTGCTTTACCCTCTGGCACTTTAGAAGGGACCAACGACTGGAACCGGACTGGATATGGTGGGCCATGTCCTCCCATTGGCACTCACCGATATTTTCATAAGCTCTATGCTTTGGATGTTGTATTGAGCGATCTGAAGCACCCTACTAAAGGGGAATTAGAGAAGGCAATGGAGGGACATGTGATAACTTCGACTGAATATGTAGGGACATATCGCAAATCTTAAGCGACTAGCTCACATCAGCTTAAATCACTTCTTGCATGCCCTACTCAGCTTGCTACTAATGTGGTTGCCTTAGCAAATTGCAGGACATCGGGCTAGCCGCACTGTCGGGTATCTGGGGGTGACGGATGAGCAGGTGGAGGAGATGGTAGCAACGTTGGTGTTTGTCTAGTTAGGATCTTTATATAGCCCAGGGACTGAATATACAACACTCACCCTATTCTGGTTTCGCCACAGGTAGATAGGAAATCTCATAGGCTGTTGTTATCGCTCGAAGGGAGGGAATTCTCATGGCATACGATCGCATTTTGGCAGCAATGGATGCTTCATCCTTACGCCCCATTGTGTTTGAGCAAGCTTTAGAAACAGCCAAGCTCCACCAGGCTGAGTTGAAGTTTTTGCACTGTATAGCAGCAGAGACTAATCCTTTAAGTACCTCGTCGGTTCCGGTAGTGGGGACACCTCTTGGTGCTAGTTCCCTCTCCCCGTCTACAGTTGATTTACAAATTACTCAGCAAACCTGGGAAGCTCAACTTGCAGACGCAAAGCAATGGCTACAGGAGTATTGCCAAGCAGTAGAGCAACAAAGAGTAAGGGCAACCTTTGAGGCGATGCTGGGGAATCCAGAGCATCAGATTTGCGATCTTGCCCAGGAATGGCAGGCCGATTTAATTGTTGTGGGGCGTCATGGCCGTACAGGGCTAGCGGAATTGTTTCTGGGAAGTGTGAGCAATCATGTGCTTCACCATGCCCCTTGTTCAGTGCTAGTGGTGCAAGGAAAAAGTGCAGTCTCAGATGAGTCTACGTAAGGATTCAGGTGGTCGGGGATTGACAAAACAAAAGGAATGGATAGGGTATCAATATGCAGCCTATCCGAATACCAGCCACTAAAAATCGAGAGCAACTAACCCAGAAATCGAATGAGAAGTTAGTCGATTTGGTATTACGTCAGCAGGAAGTAATTCAGCAGCTACAAGCCACTATTGAGCAGTTATCAGAGGAAGTAGAACGGTTAAAAAACAAGGAAACCAGCGATAGTCGCTGTTCTTCAAAGCCACCCTCCAGTGACATTCACAAGCGTTCAGAACAGCCACCCTCAACAAAACCACAGCAAGGCAAGCGCCGAGCGGGTGCTCAACCGGGTCATGCAGGTAAAACGCGCCAAGGGTTTGGTCGCATTGATCGGCAGGTCGTTGTTGCTCCAGAAACGTGTCCAGGTTGTAGTGGAACAACCTTCACGAATCCCCCGGTGCGAGTGCGAACCCATACCGTTGCTGAATTAGCGAACCCGGCCATTGAAGTCGTGTCCTATGAGCAGCACTGTTGTGAGTGTGAGACCTGTGGCCGGGAGGTGTGGGGCACATTACCGCCAGGGGTGATCGGCACCCAAGGCTTAGGCGCACGGTTGCAAGCATTGCTGGTATGGCTGGGCAATTATGGGCATCTGTCCTATGAAAAACAGCAAGAGCTATTACTGGAATTGGGCCAAATCAACGTTGGGACTGGCACTCTGCAAGCGACCAATGTCCGGTTATCTGAGGCTGCCCAAGCGGCTGTGAATCAACTGGGTCTGTGGATCAGAGACTGTGAGCATGTGCAAGCTGATGAAACGCCATGGTTGGTCAATGGCGTTAAGGAATGGATGTGGGGGATTTGCGGCTCAGGATTTTGTATCTTTCATGCCGGAGATACTCGCTCTAGAGCCGAGTTGGAAATCTTGTTGGGGAAGAGTTTTGCTGGCGTCCTCAGTTCCGATGACTTCAGTGTTTACAATGGGTACCCCGTGCGGGCTCAGCAAAAGTGTCTGGCTCATTTGAGACGACACTTCAAGAAAGTGTTCAAACTCAAGCATGGCAATAATCCTCAACTTGGCCAAGTGTTCCTCGACTTGATTGATGCTGCTTTTGAGGCCCATCGGCAATGGCGAGAAACCCAAGATAAGAGTGCCTACCGCAATTGGGTCGCGGGTTTAAGTTGGACGTACAAAAGGCGATTGAGTATTGGTTACCCAAAGCAGGATATGCAGCGGGCCTACTGCTGCGCTCTTTGCACAAAAAAGCAGCACAATGGTGGTATTTCCTCGATCATCCGGAAGTGCCTCCTGACAACAATCGTTCTGAGCGGTCCTTAAGGCTTGCTGTCACTAAGCGCAAAGTCTGTTGTGGGTCTCGTTCAATGGCAGGCTTCGCTCAGACCGCCATTTTATTGACAGTGATTCAGACCTGTCGTGCTCAAGGACGCTCGGCATTTGAGTTCTTCAATCAAGTCTTGATATCAAATCGTTTGCCAGAAATTCAACCAATGCCGTCACTTATTCCTGAAAATAGCCCCTGAATCCTTACGAGTCTACTTGATTGAGCATTTGCCCCCTTCCCCAGACCCTTCCTATCCTCCATGTAGAAGACCCACTACGGAGAGGATTGATGAACTATGAGGCAGTGGAATGAAAACGTTGCTACAGCGTCGGTCTTACTGATGTTTGCGGCATTCCCAACCGCAGTCGTGACCGAA
>JANQPU010000356.1 GCA_028285315.1 Acaryochloris sp. IP29b_bin.176 | reverse complement strand
ATCCTGGCCCATACGGTGTGCTGTTTTCTCAACCACCAAGCGGGGCGGGAGTTGCTGCACTTTGACACGCTTGTCATTGATTAGTCGCACATCGCCTTGGGTATCATATTTGAGGGTAAGTGTAACCATTATGTTACCGATTCTTATGGTGGAGAGTTCTATTTCTAGCGATGAATCCTCAACGAATTTCAGTGATTGCGTCCAACGTATTCCGAGATATTTTTCGCGATCGCGTCCTATATCTTGCGGCGCTATATGCGATTGGTCTCATCTTGGTGATTTTATTCCTGGGTGAAGTCTCTGCAGGGACGGAGGGAAAGATCAGCGTTGATGTAGGCTTAGCCAGTATTAGTTTATTGGCACTGGCAGTGGCCGCTTTTGAAGGCGGGGGATTAATCAACAAGGAAGTCGAGAAGCGGACGGCTTTAATTTTGATTGCCAAACCTCTGAGTCGCACCGAATTCGTTTTAGGCAAGCATTTGGGATTGTCTGGGGTGTTGACCCTCTTAATTGCCATCATGACAGCAATTTTAGTCAGCGTTCTCAGTTGGCAACAGTTTGCCTTTGACTTGAATAATATTCTTTTAAGCAGTAGCTTCCTCGTTTTAGAAATGGCTCTGATTGCAGCCGTTTCTATTTTGTTTGGCGCGTTTACGAGTTCCTTAATGGGGACCGTTCTTACCTTTGCCGTTTATTTTATGGGACATTTCAGCCAAAATCTTCTTGAGCTTAGCGAATCAATAGAATCCGAGAGTATTCAGCAAATTGCCAAGGCAATATATTTAATCTTTCCCGATCTGTCGCGCTTAGACTTAAAAAATCAGGCTGTGCACATCATCACTGTTCCACCGTCCCAAATGGCGATGAATGCAGTTTACGGATTAGTATATGTCACCTTGCTGCTGGCCATCTCGACGATTATTTTTGCGAATCGCGAATTTTAGAGGGGTCGATAAACTCGATAGTTGATGTTGGGAAAGATATTATCTATAACTTCTACTTTCTCTAGCCAGCCACTATCCACCTGTTGCTTTTTAATTTCAGTATAGAGATGCTGAAATCGGGCTAGATGGGATCGAGTCCGGCGCACAGCATAGGGAACCATTGTCCCCGTCCGCATGATAAATGCCCAATCGGAAGACTGGGCCAACAGTAATTCCCGAGCAGCTTGGTTGAGAGCCCGCCACTGCAACTCATCCGCAGGCTCAAGCTTCGCAATTTCAATCATTCGTTCTGCAGCTTTATGGAGGTGAGGGTAAATCCAGGCATTGGTTTCATTGAGCCAGTACTCATGAAAACCTTTATAGCCCCAACTCGATTGGGAAGGACGACAGACTTGTTGATGAGGTTGGGCTTTCAAGTAATCTGCCAGGTGGGTCATTTCGTAGGTCTGCTGGTCATACCAGGACTTACGGAACAGATAATCAATAAACCAGGGGCCTTCATACCACCAATGACCATATAGTTCTGCATCATAGGGAGAGACCACAATCGGCGGTCGTTGCATCATGCCCTGTAAATGCCTAATTTGCTGTTCTCGGTTGAACATGAAATTATGGGCATGTTCTGCTGCTTTTTCCCGTGCCCAATAGGGATCATAAAGGGCTTTGTCGGAGAGGCCCCCACCCCGTCCGGTAATTTTGTGATATTTAATGCCCACATTTTTGCGTTGGCCATTGGGCATGATGTAGGGCTTAATATATTCATATTCAGCTTCCCAGCCCAAATCCTTATAGAATTCCCGATATTCAGGGGCACCGGGATAGCCCACCTCCGAAGACCAAACTTGCTGTGATGATTCATGATCACGGCCAAAGGCAGCCACTCCCGTTTCCGTAAAAATGGGAGCATAGGTGCCAAATCGGGGTCGAGGTCGCGCATAAAGTAAACCATGTCCATCCATGAGGAAGTAGCGCAGATCTGCATCCGCTATCATCCGCTCTAGCCCCTCAAAATAGGCGCATTCCGGTAGCCAAATCCCCTTTGGGGGGCGACCAAATGTGTCTTCATAATGTTCGCAAGCCACCTGAAGCTGTGCCCATACCGCTTGAGGATACATTTTCATCAGCGGCAAATAACCGTGGGTGGCACCACAAGTAATAATTTCTAGGTTATTGGTCTCTAAAAATTGTTTGAAGGCTGAAACCAGATCGCGATCGTAGTTTTCCCACACCTCCCGGACCCTATGGAACTCATTCACATAATGCTCCGCTAGATAGCGAATATGGCTATTATGAACGTTGCGTTCTACTTCCAGGGTAGCCAGTTCTTCTAGCTTGGCGAGATGTTCGTCGTATCGATCTTGGAGAAGTGGATCTCGCAACATGGACACCAAGGGAGGTGTCATACTCATGGTGATTTTGAAATCAATCCCATCCCGCTTCAAACCTGAAAAGACCTGCAGCAAAGGGATATACGTTTCAGTAATCGCCTCAAATAGCCATTCTTCCTCTAGAACGAAATCACTTTCAGGGTGGCGAACAAACGGGAGATGGGCATGGAGCACTAGGGCAAGATAACCAAGAGTCATAAATTTTCGTTAGGAAGGGAAGACAGGGGACAGTCATTGACCGAGAGCATTAAATCATAGTAAAGAAAGACGGCCCCTATTGAATAGATAGAAACATACAATTTTTGCTATTCAAGCATGGGTGGGATGCTCTATTCGACTGACTCGACCATACCACCGCAGTAGAACACGAGCTAGGCGTTCGGAACTATGGCGGACATATTTCGTATTGGGGTCCTCATCCATGACATTGGCAAGAATGACACGGCACCCCAGCCGCATCAACATCTCGCGATCGATCACAATGGGATGAGCGTTTTCTTGCATATAACGGGCTAAGGCCATCGAGGAAGGTAATTTCTTTTGTACGAGAACCGCATCGAAAATACGCTTGCCGCAGGTGGCATCTAATGCTTTGATGTGATCCGCAACCGTATAGCCATCCGTTTCTCCAGGCTGACTCATAATGTTGCAGACATAGATGCGCGGGACATTGCGACGGGCAATCGCCTCGACAATTTCCGGGACGAGAAGGTTTGGAACGACACTCGTGTAGAGACTGCCGGGTCCTAGAATAATCAGGTCAGCGTCAATAATCGCTCGAATGGCTTTGGGTAAGGCTGGTGGGCAAGCAGGGGTACAGCCAACCCGCACAATTCTGCCGCCTGCAGCCGTAATATTAGATTCTCCCTCAATACAGCGGCCATCTTCTAAATCTGCCCAGAGACTGACATCACTGAGGGTGGCTGGTAATACCTGACCTCGAACTGCTAACACTTGGGAGCTGGCTGTAATCGCTTGCTCCCAACCATCGGTAATGTCACTCATGGCGGTTAGGAACAAGTTGCCAAAGCTGTGGCCTGCCAGGCCATCACCCGCCTTAAACCGATACTGAAACAGAGCAGTAATCAGCTTTTCTTGATCGGCTAATGCAGCAATGCAGTTGCGTAGATCACCTGGCGGGAGACCCCCAATTTCGCGTCTCAGCCGCCCTGAAGAGCCGCCATCATCAGCCACCGTAACAATAGCTGTGATGTTTGAGCTGTATGATTTGAGCCCTCGGAGTAAGGTCGATAAACCAGTGCCACCCCCTACCACTACTATTTTGGGCCCCCGATTCAGACGACGATGAACCAGTAAGCGGTCAACAACTTCATCCTGACTATCTGGGATTAAGACTTCGGTAATTGATCCTAATGTCCGTGTTTGTCCCCACCACACCAGAAACAAGCCCAACAAAATTACTAATGGGCCGCTGACCTGTCGGGGTAAAACTCTGGAGAAGAAGCGGAGTGTGGCTTCAAGAAACTGAATGACATAAAAAATGGGAGTGAGTCTGACTAAGATGGCTAATCCTAAGCTCGTTAAGAGCACACCAATGGCGCTTAAAAATAACCACCGTTTGATTGAGAGTCCTGGGGATAGCCAGCGAATGGATCGACCTAATCGTCCGGGAAGATGCTGCAACGACTTGGCTTTGTAAGGATTTATCGTTTGTTTGGGAGACCCCATGAGCATCAGCCACAAAAGTGTTTATGTCCAAATCAAATTATGGAGAGGCGAAATCTTCACTTTTCACCCTCAAACCGAGCAGTCGCACCAAGGACTTGAATATAGCTTAGGATAATTTGTAGCTAATATTGTGGAAATGAGAGAGAATCACACTTCATCCTCTGGCTGGGGGCAATCCTGCACAGGCTAGCACTCATAATTAAGCACGTTGGGTGAGGGGCTCAGAAGGTGCTAGAGGGCACTCCATGATTGGATGTCCCTGATAGAGGATGTGCGATCGCACCTTCCATACAAACCCAGGATCACAAAGACAAATCGATATCAGGTGTGGAGGGAGAATCATAGGTAGAGCCTGAATCAGTCAGTCCTGGAACTCCCAATTGGGACTCAGCCAGCCCAGGAGAAGAGAGAGAGGCATCTTCTGACTCTGGTGAGGATTGAGTCTCCGGTTCAAATTTGATCCGACGAATTGGTAAATTAGCGATCAAGGCAGTGGCTCGTTGGTCGGACTCTAAACTGAAATTCAACCCCTCCGTATCGATTTCTACATAGCGAGAAACCACTTCCAAAATTTCTCGACGCATGGCTTCCATCAATTCTGGCGATAGGTTCGCTCGATCATGGGCTAAGACAATTTTGAGGCGGCTTTTGACATCATCACGACTAGTCGTCATGTCTTGGCCTAAAAAAAGCCGTTCGAGAAAATCGCTAATCATAGAATTTCAACGGTAAGCGTGAACGTCCACAGTTAGAGGGAGTGGCTACAGTATGACGTGTAGAGTGGCCGATATGTTGGAGGATATGAAAATGATAGATTACCTTTTAAAGAAACGTCGAACCCGAGAGAACAGCGTGTCGTAGGGGGCATTCAGATCTAAGAAATCCACGTCCTTCCCTTCAATCCGCTGGGCAATGTTTTGTAAGGCTATGCCGCTAAGGGAAAAACTCTCCGATAGCACCAGCGGTTCACCGCGATTGGTGGCCACAATGACCTGCTCATCATCGGGAATCATGCCAATCAGGGGAATCGCTAGAATCTCCTGCACATCCTGGACCGACATCATGTCGTTGGCTTGCACCATAGCGGGACGGATACGATTCACGATCAGGTTGATGGTTTTGACATGGTGAGCTTCTAATAAGCCCACCACTCGGTCTGCATCCCGAACTGCAGAAATCTCAGGCGTAGTAACAATTAAGGCTTCGTCAGCGGCTGCGATCGCATTCTGAAACCCCATCTCAATTCCGGCTGGACAATCGATCAAGACAAAGTCATACTTCTTCGTCAGAGCATAAGCGAGTTGCTTCATCTGCTCCGGTGTAACGGCATCTTTATTCCGATTTTGGGCCGCCGGAAGAAGCACCAAATCGTGGAGACGCTTATCTTTAACCAGGGCCTGTTCTAAACGACATTGCCCCGCCAAAACTTCTAAAGCTGTATAAACCACACGATTTTCTAGGCCCAGTAGCAAATCCAGATTGCGTAATCCAAAGTCAGCATCAATCAGGGCGACCGAATGGTTTAGCTTTGCTAATGCCATTCCTAAATTGGCTGAACAGGTGGTCTTGCCCACCCCACCTTTGCCAGATGTAATAACAATAATTCGACCCATATAACTGAGAGCGTTACAACTTTCGTCAATTCAGCCAAGCAAATGATTAATAGTTTAGATCAATTTCGTGACTTCGCTAGGGTTGGATCATATTTTTGCTAAAGTCTGCGGCTCGGGCAATTTGGATTCCATCGTTAGCAATATAGGCCACCTCCGGGTAAAACTGATCGGGGGGAGATTCCGGGGCTCGGGCGACCCAATCTGCGATCCTTAATTGGGTTGGCTCCATCTGAAGGGCCATGATTTGGCTTTGTTCATTGCCGCTAGCTCCCGCATGAGTAATGCCCCTCAGGCGTCCCCATACTAAAATATCGCCATCGGCGACGACGGAGCTGCCTGGGTTTAAATCACCCAGGATCACGACGGTTCCTGGATGACGAATTTCGGCACCGGATCGAAGAGTCGTCTGTAAGTATAGGGGGGCAGCGTCCTTTTGCTCATCATCTAAGGTGAATTGGGCAATGGTGGACTGGGCCATGGGCAAAATGTGGGCTTGCTGTTCAATGGAATACCCTGAGGTTGCTGCTGCTACAGCCGTTTGGCGTCGCTTAGTGTGAATCCGGGTGAGGTGTAGCCGAACGGCCGATAACGCATCGACGATCATCTGCAATTGCCGATGATCGAGCAGGCGATCGCCTGTAACCATCTCAACGAGGGTATTAGGTGGCCAAAATCGTTTGCCTGCTTCCAACTGTTTTTGGACTTCTTTCAGTAAGTCTGTCCATTCCAACGTTGTTTCACTAGGAGCAGGTAAGTAGAGAAATAATTTGCCATCCTCAGCTTCAAGATGGAGCTGTACTTCGGCTACGCGAGGTGACTCTGACTCTGGTTCTGATCCGTCGCTAGCGGGGGAAGTAGAGGCAAGTGTAGCTCTAAGCCGTTCTGGATCCATAAACGCCCTTATATTACTTGCGTGACTGTTTGGCTGATTTGCTTTTCGGAACGACGTTGAGTCGCTGACTGATAATCGTCATGCCACCATCTTGCACCAAGATGGCAGAAATCCACTCGCTAGTGGGTTTATTTCCTGCAGTCCCCACCTTAAACAAGCCGCCAGCAGGCAGCAACTCTAGCTTTAGCTCGGGTTGATTCAGATAGTTCTCCATCGTGATCGGCTCTTCCAGAGCCAGCCCTAACAAGGGGTTATCGCCGAGGGGCTCATCCACGATCACATCAAACTCAAATTTCTCACCCACCCCGACTTCCTGAGGGAGGTTGACCTGAACCTTAGGTGGTTTACGCCCTGAGGTGAGTTGGCTCCGTTCGGCAAGAATATCTTGCTTGGTAATCTGCTGGTCAACCCAATGTTGACGTGAATGAAGGGTGGATTGCAGCTTTACGGGGCCTTGCTCAAGGGTTTGGGTACCCGTGATGGTTGTTTTGGTCTCGACGATATATCCTTGAGCATTTTTCTCCCAAGCCACCAATTCAGTCTT
The DNA here is from genome assembly GCA_028285315.1 of Acaryochloris sp. IP29b_bin.176. GTDB lineage: Bacteria > Cyanobacteriota > Cyanobacteriia > Thermosynechococcales > Thermosynechococcaceae > Acaryochloris. Next base: position 22,511 of record JANQPU010000356.1, on the reverse strand, counting down.
GTAGGACAAATCTTGGTAATCTTCCCAAAATGTCGCAATCACCTGTTGAAGCGTTTGACGGTTGAGGCCATCACCACTGGTAAAGTTGGGACTATAAAAGCCGACCAATTTGGTCAGATCTTGCTGATTTGCCGCCATGTCAACTTGCTCGATCTGCTCTGCCAAAGCGGTCGGAGCTGCATTTGCCGCATCTGGCTGAGCGTTCTGGACAGGGGTGGGGGTTGTGGTCTCGGCGTCAGCGGCCTGAGGCAATGCCCCCATTGCCAAAGTGCACAGCCAGGCCGTGGACAATCCCAAACCCAACTGACCAAAAGACGGACGGACAGTCTTCAATGGACGGCCAAGCTGGGAGACAATGGATGGCAAAGTGCGAATAGAGTTGTGCATGGAAGGGGGGTAGGTAATGACAAGAACCAATTCACTCTTTCAGATAGAGCCTGAACCCTAAGCTTATTAGACGAGGGCAGCATCACTAGGGCGTGGTTAGCTCAGCCCCATTGTCCTGAAAGTAGCATCTCAATTCTAGATTAACTTTCATATTGAAGGCGAAAACGCTAGAATTCTCAACTTCCACCTACAAGGATAGCAACAGTGAGCAATTCCGCATCGGTGGCTGTGACAGAACAGCCAAAATGTCTCTTGATCGCTGCCAGCGGTACAGGTGGGCACTTATTCCCAGCGCTGGCGGTTGCAGAACGTCTCGAAGCAGCGCAGTTTCAGTTGGAATGGTTAGGGGTCAGCAATCGATTGGAAACCCAGCTAGTGCCTAAGAAGTATCCGTTACGAACGGTCCCCATTGAAGGGTTACAAACTCGGATTGGCCCCCAAACGCCGATTCTTCTGGGCAAATTAGCAGTCGCTGTGTGGCAAACCCGTCAACTGCTGAAGCAAGGCCAATTTCAGGGCGTATTAACCACAGGAGGCTATATTGCCGCCCCAGCAATTTTGGCGGCTTGGTCCTTGGGGCTACCACGAGTGATCCATGAATCGAATGCTATCCCTGGAAAAGTGACGCGGTGGCTGAGTTCGATCTGTACGGGTGTGGCGTTGGGTGTAGAGGATGCGGTCCAATATTTACCCAAGGCCAAAACCCTAGTTGTAGGAACACCCGTGCGTCCAGCATTTCTTACCCCCTGTGAGCTAGGGTTACCGATTCCCAAGGAAGCCCTACTGATTGTAGTGGCCGGTGGGAGTCAAGGGGCTGTCTCAGTTAACAAACTGGTGCGGACCTGTGCCCCAGCTTGGCTAGACACCGGAGCTTGGATCGTTCATTTAACAGGGACGCAGGATCCAGAGTCTCAATCCTTTCAACACCCTCACTACCTATCGATGCCGTTTTATGACAATATGGCTGGTTTGTTGCAGCGTGCCAATTTAGCTATTAGTCGTGCGGGAGCAGGAACGTTGAGTGAACTTGCGATCGCATCCACCCCGGCCCTCTTAATTCCCTATCCCTATGCGGCTGAAGATCATCAAGCCTACAATGCTGCTGCCTTTGCCAAAGCCGGAGCGGCTCAAGTGTATCGCCAGGATGAACTGACCTCTGAAAAGTTGGAACAGACGGTTCTCAACTGGTTGCAGAACCCCCAAACCTTGGAGGAGATGGCGGCTAAAGCCTATAGTTTGGCAGTCCCCGATAGCACAGAGCGCTTCGCCCAGCTCATCCTTGAGCAGATCGAAGCGACTCCGTGAAATATGGGGTACTAGGTTGGTAAAAGCGCTGAGCCTAAATCATTTTTAGATGAGGATAAGCCGCAACTAAGTCATCGGCACTGAGAGTATCGGACTCAGCTTGGGGGGTCCATAACACCTCTAGGGCCAATAGCTGATCACTGGAAATCGAACCCACTTGGTTGAGGGCTTGGCGCAAATCTTGATCTGATTTGATATCCGGGAGTTTGAGCTTACCCTGAGCAGCCACCACTAAAGTAACCACAATATATTCTCCAGGGGCTTGAGCAAGGGCATTTTCAGCCTTCGTTAAGGCCCCATTGGCTTCTTGAATTTGCTGTTTAACGTTCGATAAAGTTTCCGCTTGGAACTTACTGCGCTCGGTGAGGGCCAGATGATTGAATTTAGCTTCTGCCGAAACAAGGCGGGTTTGCTCGGACTCAGCACTGGCATAGACCCAATATTCAGGGTGGCGTAACAGAGCCAAATTGGTTTCTTGCAGGACTTTCGCTAACCCATTACTGGAGCCAGTGTTGCCAGTCTGGGCAATCCGGTCTAAATCGGCTTTCAGGCCACGGGCTTCGGCTAGTAAACCCACCTGAATTTTGTTGACCGAAACAGCAGGGTTAGCAGAGTTCTGGTCGTAACCATTGCCACCTAAATTGGTGCCTTCGCTATCACCAGCAATATTGCGGAAGCTAGATACCAGGAAGTTGGCAACGGCGATCAGGATCAGGATGGAAAATAAACCACCCCCCCCGAAGCCAAAGAACGGGATAAGAAAAGGAAAGCCAAACCCACCCCGAGGATAGCCCCCCCGAGAGTAGCCTCCCGAATATCCTCGGGAAGGACTGCTTCGATAGGTGCGAGAGGGCACAGAGCGACGGAAGCTGCCCCCGCTAATGCGGCCACCCGTACGGGCCGCTAAGGCAGCATCGGCATTGCTGAAGACTAAGACACCAACGAGCGCGATCGCAACTAGGAGACGGGAAAAAGTTTTGTATATGGAACGTTGTTTATTCATCTTTCGCACTGAGGGCTTACATTAACGCAATCTGGGGACATACCGTAGAGAACTGGACTGACCCGATAATCGGTAGGACGACCAGAATAATTCTGACAGTCATCGGCAACCCTGTGCCCCAAACCTTGCTTTGTCTTAAGTTTAATCTTTCTCTCTAGTCAAGGGTGAGCCGTAACAGAGGGATTACCGAAAAGCAACCGTAACCTCAATACCGAATCCTCGGATCAACAAAGGCATTGACAATATCAATCATGATGCTAGCCATCACAATAATGACTGAAACAAAAACAATAATGCCTTGAACCGTCAGATAGTCGCGGAGAGAAATCGCATCATACAGACGATTGCCTAACCCCGGCCAGGAAAAAGTAACTTCTGTGAGCACTGCTCCGCCCAGCATGGCAGCGAAGGTCAATCCCAACACTGTAATCACCGGAATAAGGGCGTTTCGGAGGGCATGGATCACCAGAATGCGCCTCTCTGGGATCCCTCTAGCTCGGGCAGCTTCTACATAGTCGGCCTGTAGCGTTTGCTTCAAGTTAACACGGACAATACGTTCAAAAATACCGCTGAGCACTAGTCCTAGGGTTAAGCTTGGTAACGCTAGGTGGTAGAGAGTCAGACCTAGAGCATGTAGATCTCCAGTTAGCATACTATCAATCGTGTATAAACCCGTGGGCCCTTGGGGGGGGACCACCCGAGTAGGGAATCGGGTTCCGTCCGGGAACCAGCCGAGTTGGACGGCAAATACGAGCTTTAGGAGCATCCCAACCCAAAACATCGGTAATGCATAGGTGATAATTCCAAACAGGCGTCCTCCTAGGTCATAAATAGTTCCAGGTCTAGATGCTGAAAAAATCCCAGCGCTAATGCCAATGATTAAGGCCACGATCATGCTGCAAAATGCGAGTTCCAAGGTGGCCGGGAAGAACTGCTGAATAATATCCCAAACCGTTTGGCCCCGGCTGGTAAGGGACGTTCCTAAATCAAATTGCAGTAGGTCTCCCATGTAGTGGGTATATTGCTGCCACAGGGGTAGGTCTAAGCCTAGTTGCGATCGCAATGCTAACTTTTGAGCAGCCGGAGCTTTTGGCCCTAAAATCGCATCCACCGGATCTCCAGGGGTTGCCCTGAGGAGTAAGAACACCGCTGTAGTCACTGTCCAGAGCATCAGAGGAGCCAGCAACAAGCGGGCCACCACATAGGATTGGAGGGCGCGGGAGCGAGACATAGTAATGTCCTATGTAGCGGAACGGCTGAGAGAGGCAAACGGCATGGCTTGGGTCGGTTCAAGTCGCACACCCTCGATATCAGGACGGGCGAAGGCATATTCCTTGCGTTGCCACAGCGGGATAAAGGGAACATCCTGGACGAGCAAATCTTGAATCTCTTCAAAGATTTTCTGTCGTTTACTGGAGTCTTGTTCTTGGCGCTGCTGATCAATCAACTGATTCATTTTTTCACTAAAGTAAAACGAGCCTTGGCCGACGGTGGCTCCTTCTTTACAGCCTTCCTCGACTGATCCTTCCGAACAATCTAAGAAAGGATGAATATAAGTGTCTGGATCATAGTAATCGCCACTCCAGTCCAGCATAAACATCGGATAAGTGCCTTTGTCCAGATTGTTATAGGCCGTTGCTGATTCGATGCTTTTGAGTTCTACTTTGGCTAAATCCCCCAGTTCTTGCTCAATAAAAGCTTTGATTGTTGTGGCAGCAGGACCATCACTCGGGACATTAGAGCGATACCAAAACTCCACTTCTAAGGGCTTATCCCCGGTATATCCAGCTTTTTTCAGCAGCTCCTTGGCTTTAGCTGTATCAGAATTGCCACTCGCACTTTGAAACACAGGTTTGCTAACGTCAAAGATATTAGGCACTAAGCTGTATAAAGGGTCCACTTGACCATTAAAAACGCGTTCCTGGATCAGCCGCCGATCAATGGTCATAGCTAGCGCTTGGCGAACTTCTGGCTTTTGCAGGGTTTCGTCACGGAGATTCAAACTAACATAGGTAATATTGCTGCCCGGTCCAGTAATGGCTTGCCAGTCTCCTTGATCAGCCGCTTTGGCTAATAAATCAATTTGCTCAGGATTGAGGGATTGGTAAGCAATATCTACCGATCCCGTGCGAAAGGCATTGAATAAGTTGGCGCTGCTGGTAAAGCTTTGAATATCGATTCCAGGGTTAGCGGGCTTGTCCCCCCAATATTCATCAAAGCGGTCTAATCGAATAGAGTCGCTGCCATAGTTGGCCAGCTTATAGGGACCCGTTCCGACGAACTCAGAAGGCTTAAATTTCCCCGGTCCAATTTCATACGCTTTAGGGGAAACAGCGACCAAGCCAGAAAACGCTAACAAATCTGTAAATGCTGCAAACGGCTTTTTCAGCTTTATCTCCAGCTCCGTAGCCGACTTCGCAGCTACAGACTCCACAACGTCAGATAATAGGAAGGCAGGCTGTCCCCCATTTTGGATAAAGCGATTGAGAGAAAATGCCATCGCTTCAGCATCAAAGGCAGTTCCGTCATGGAAAACGACGTCTGTTCGTAAAGGAATGGTATAGATCAAACCGTCGTCGCTGATCTTCGGAAGTTCCGTGGCGAGTTGTGGTGCAAGTTCTGTACTGCCACTCTGGTAAGCGTAAAGACGATCTCCCATGTTGTAAAGGAGATTACCCGAAAACAGTTCTAGCGCATCAGCCGGATCTAAAGTCCTGACTTTACCCGTCGTGCCAATCGCTAAGCGAGTGTCTGCTCCGGTTGTGGATGGGCTAGGCCCAGATGTTCGAGGTTGGCAACCCGCAATCAGCAATAAACAACAACAGAACAGACTAAGATAGAACCTTGCCCCTCGCCATCGCCATCTTTGAACAAGATAGTTAGGGGATGCCAGTACAAGATGCGTCAAAAAGTTGGAAGGAGTCAACAAGGGCTTCTCTCGCATAAATAGAAAGACAGCAGAAGGAAGGTATCAAAGCATCATTGAAGATCATTGATCCGGCTCTACTGTCTTGTCATTTTATAGTGAGAGGGCAAAATGTGATGCGTCCCGGCTCGGGAAATTTATCTAGACTGCGCTCTACTTGTTTTGATCTTTATCAGCAGAAGCTAGGGCAATGGGCTCTTGACCCACACTGACTCTCACTTCCATTCCTGATTGATCCAGAACCACAACTGGTGCGGCAGGATTACTGAGATTAATAGATTTGACCAATACTTGGCCGTTGGCAATGCGTTCACCAACACCAACGGTACGGGCTGCTTTTTCACCTGGGGCTTTGAGAATTGCCTTGGGCCGACCGCCTAAATTGACAACCCCCGTCACCTTTACGCCTTGAGCCACTTCTGGCTTGGGCAATGTGGGCAGAACAATCTTGCCAGGAGTCGTACTGGGCTTAGTAGACGCTGTAGACGGTGTCCCTGAAGAGGTGGGACTTGACCTAGGCACATTCACCGTTGATGGGGACTGCTCCTGAGAGGGGGTTGTGCGAGGGGGAGAGTTGTTCGGTAAAACAGTTGGAACAATTTCTGCAAAGGGGTCGCTGCGACCACTTTTGACCACCCGTAACCGTTCATCAGGATTGGTGGGGCGAGTTAAGACCACCTTGGCAGCAGGTGGAGAAGGAATTTCTGGTGAGGCATCGGGAAAAGACTGTTCAGACGATGTATCAGCTGATTGCACAACATCAACCTCATCATCTCCGCCAATCAAACCGCAACTCCCTACCCCCATAGCTAGAAGGATAAAGGTTATCCCGAGTACTGTTTTTCGCATCCGTTTCTCCATCGTCTTAAGCACTATATTCACACCTAATTAGCTGTCATTTTTATGATTGGGTGAGTGATCTGGTTGAGTCTGACCTGAAACTATCAGTTCAGGATTTGGCGGAAACTGCTCAAGATAGCAACTTGTAAAAGCAAGAGATGTCTCTCTTGCCAGCAATACAAGTTAGGATCGAAGCAGTTAAGTCTACTGGTTTTGAGCGCTAACAACTCTTCAACAACTCAAACGCCTAAGTCGCAGGGCAAGGTTTTTATCATGGGTGCTGGCCCTGGGGAACATAACTATCTTACGGTTATGGGACAAAACCTGCTTGCTCAGGCTGACGTCATCCTCTATGATGCCCTGATTGATCCAGAATTATTAAACCTAGTTAAGAAAACTTGTGTACAGATTCCGGTTGGCAAACGGGGCGAGGGTCCTAGCACCTCTCAAGCTGATATCAATCAATGGTTAGTTGAGTATTGTGGCCAGGGATATCAGGTCGTACGCCTCAAAAGTGGTGATCCCTTTGTGTTTGGACGCACGACTGCTGAAGTTCTAGCGCTTAAGTCAGCAGGCTGTTCCGTTGAGGTTTACCCAGGTATCTCCTCGGCGTTAGCTGCCCCTTTATTAGCTGGCATTCCCTTGACAGATGTGCACTGTAGCCAACACTTTACGGTGTTGAGCGCCCATGCCCCAGCCAACCTCAACTGGTCTGTTTTAGCCCAGATGGATACGTTAGTCATTCTGATGGGAGGGAGACAATTAGCAACGATTGTGCATCAACTTAGGCAGAACGGACAACCCGCTCAGCATCCGATTGCCATTATTCGATGGGGCGGTCGGCGTCAGCAGCAGATTTGGACAGGGACATTAGGCAATATTGTGGCTGACACCTGGGGAGAATCACTGTCTCCTTGTGTCATTGTGGTGGGCAAGGTCGTCAGTCTTCGAACGACTCTAGGACTTTCTTTCCCTACCAACACTGAATATGCTCATAGAAGTGATTCTGCGGGATTAACCATGGGTACTGCTTCTACTGGATCTGATTTACCCTTAACAGGTAAAACAATTTTGGTGACCCGAGCTGTGGCTCAATCCACTGCCTTTCGTCAATCCTTGATTTCGGCGGGGGCGACAGTGATTGATATGCCTGCGCTGAAGATTGGTCCGCCTTCGTCATGGGAGGGGTTAGATACTGCGATCGCATCCCTCGATCGCTTTGACTGGCTAATCTTAACGTCTGCGAATGGGGTGACTGGGTTTCTAGAACGCTTGTTCCAAGCAGGGCTAGATACCAGAGCATTAGCCTCTCTCAAAATCGCAGTGGTAGGTCGCAAAACGGCTAAAACCTTGGAACAACAAGGATTAAAGGCAGATTATATTCCGCCTGACTTTGTTGCTGATGCTTTAGTGGAGCATTTTCCTGGCGGTGATCGATTGACGGGACAGACCCTATTATTTCCCAGAGTGGAAAGTGGCGGGCGGGATGTTTTAGTGAAACAGCTCACAGCAAAAGGGGCGACTGTGGCAGAAGTTGCTGCTTATCAGTCTCGATGCCCAGAGGAGATTGATCCAAAGGCGCTTTATGCATTGCAGGCACAAGCCGTTGATGTGGTCACGTTTGCCAGTTCCAAAACGGTTCGCTACTTCTATCAATTGGTTCAGCAAGCCCTTGAAGATAGTGATGCTGAAACCTTGGAGCAGTGGCTTAACCCACTAACAATTGCCTCTATCGGTCCTCAAACCTCATTGACTTGTCAAGAACTCTTGGGTCGCGTCGATATCGAAGCCCAGGAATATACCCTAGACGGTCTAACACAAAGCATTGTCAGCCACTATCGGGCTTAAGTTCAGGTCAGTTTCGACTGATGCCACACCACCATCTCTGGGAAATTGCCTGCAATGGTAAAGCCTGCCCAATACCACGGGTGACTGAAAGGAAAAGTGTGGTGCCCCAATTCTTGCGCTGCACATTGTAATTCTGAGCCAATATGTTCGAGGGTGGCAGCTTGTTGGCTATCTAACTCTAATGTGGCAGCTAAGTCGTTCCACCATTGAATGACGTCAGTATAGGTGAGATTGCGGAGCCAATGTTGGGCCTGCTTAAGCGCATGGACTGGGTTACCATTTTGGTGCAACAGGTGATGGAAATGGGCCATCAGTAGAATCCGAGAACAGTGATTGACCCGCCACAAACTTTTGAGCACATGTTGAACGCCTGAGGTAAGTAGGCAAGCTTCTAGATCGGGTACAAGATTGGGAAGGGATTTAAGGTCTTGAGGGCCACCGGAGAGACAAACCATTGCGTAAGAGCGCCAATCCATAGCAAATAGGTCATCTAGGGTGAGTCGGTGCTCATTGGTGAGCACCCATTCGGGTGTTTGAGAAGATGTCCGAGTTGATGCGATTAAACCCGTGAAATGAACGCTTCCTCCTGAGACTTTAAGGGCGGCTAAGAGGGTTTTGAGGGTGAGTTGTAGTCCTCCAAGTTGAATGTGTTGCCGATAGGAATGAGCAACTGCCATGGCCTCCAGTTCTGCGAGATTGCTCTCGTTCTCGTCTGTAGACAAGCTGGGAGGAACAATACTTAATAAGTGGTCTTGAGGTGAGGGGTTCGCTTTAAGCAAACTGAGGCCGAGATGCAAACTGGGCAATAGGGTAATACTGAAGTGCTCGGGAAACAGGGCGGTCATCGGCAGGTGACGCCACTGCGAGGGGAGCACCAGAACGATCTCCTGAATGCCAGATAAGGCATGTTGGCATAAAGATTCAATGGCTAAAATCGCTTTGAGCTGGGTGAGCAGTTGGATGGCTTGCCCTTGTAACCAAAAGTCTGCTCCAGGCCCTAGAACGGAGTCATGAGCGTGTTGGGAAAGATGCTGAGTCTTGTCCCAGTTTTTTTGCCACAGTTGTAGGCGGCAGTACTGACCCATAGGTGATGTCGCAATGTCCTGATTTTCAGTCTCAGATCTTTGGGATTCTGCATAAAACAGAACAGGATCATGGTCGGACTTGAGGATAAAGGTATATAGATGGGCGGGACTTAGATGCCAGTAGATAACGGCTCGCTGGGGATTGAGGAGCGATTGGAGATCAGGATATTGGAGCTGAATAGAATCGTAATCAGGACCGAATCGCCAGTCCCCTAGGGCGCGATCTTTGCATCGTTCTGCCCACAGAATGGCTTCCTTCGATTGGTTTTGCTGGACCAACCAATCAACCTGCATTTGTTGGAAACCAGAGAATTTATCGTCCAGTTGCCGCTTCTGTTCAGGAGATAGCTTGGCGTCCTGTTTGAGGGTTTGGAGTTTAATTGCGCCTTCTAGGAGCATGGCGTGAATGGAGGCAGTTTCTTGTAAGTGAAAGCGGACCTGCAAAAGGGATTGCCAGATCGTTAAATGTTGGTGGGGGAAGGTGGGGAAATCCAGTAAATCCAGCGCCTTCAAATAACTCAACTTAGCTGCTTTCCACATCCCTTCAGGAGAAGGCTGTTGCCAAGCCTGTTGCGCTTGAATATCTCCTTTGCGCTGATGCAGACTCCCGCAGCCCAGTGCATATTCATCGGCATCACACCAGAGCGACTGGATACCCTGATCCCAGATCGCAATACCCGCCTCTACCCCCTGGGTATGGAGAATCGCCATGCCGAGATCCTCCCAGGCTTGCCAGAGTTGCTGGTCGGTCCAGCAGAGGGCTTGTTCGTAACTATGGATCGCTTCTGGGAAATGCCCCAGATGGATTAAAATACTGGCCCGATTATTCCAAGCTTGGTATAAATCGGGTTGGTGTTGTAAGGCTTGATCGAAACTTGCGATCGCATCCTCAAATCGCTGTAGATGAAATAAAACGAGTCCTCGCCGGTACCATGCCTGGGCAAGCTGAGGCTTGAACCCTAAGACTTTATCGTAGGCCGCTAAGGCCGCATCATAATCTCTGGCTTCGGTACAGGCTAGCGCTCGTCTCTGCCAAAAATCATAATCAGTAGTAGGGGTAGTGGTTGTAATCCCTGACGGTGGGGCAGAAGGCGTTTTTGACGGAGTTGGTGTTTTCCCAATCTGTCCCTGTGCTTTGGCCAATAACGCCTCTAGGGGAATTGCTTTGAGTCTCGCCTTTGGGCTACCAAACAACCGTTGAGCGTTATGGTTAGCGGTGATAGCTTCCCCATAGAACCCCAATTTCTGAAGAATATTGCCACATTGTAGCCATGCCTCTGCATTCCTGGGGGCAAGGGCTAATCCTTGATGGATACAATTGAGGGCATCAATATACTGATTTTGTTGGAGATAGGTTTTGGCCTGCTCAATCCAAGTCAGAGGACCTGAGAAGTTAGGGAGTGTCATACCAAACATCTCCCGTCAGTTGATATTCTGAAGGAGCCGTCAGGCCACAAGTTATTTGAAAAGTCATTGAACCAATCCTTACTGATTTCAGTCTAAGGGATTAGTGAAGAGGCGCTGGTAAAAAATTATTGATAACAAATTAAAGGTGAGTGCCGATCAACTGTCAACCGATGATTCAGACCATGCCTTAATTCAGGGTTGTTTGCGGGGAAGCACCTACAGCTTTCGGTTTTTGTATCGTCGTCATCAGTCTCGGGTGCGCTCAATCCTGGTGTCTCTGTGTGATCCAGAGGTGTTAGATGACCTCGTACAGGACGTCTTTGTCCGCGTATGGAAAGGGTTACCCAAAATGGAAGGCCGGGCCAAATTTACGACTTGGCTCTATCGGATTACCTGGAATGTGGCGGCAGATTATCGTCGCTCGGCGGCCCAACAGCGATCGCGCTGGCAATCCCTCACCCATCAGCTCCCCAGTCAATCGACTGAACCCAACTGGCAGCATCTTTACTATCAGGATTTGATTAAAAAGGGGTTGTCTCAGCTTAGTTTTGACCATCGGAGTGTGATTGTTCTCCACGATTTACAAGATGTGCCCCAACAAGAGATTGCTGAGATGTTTGAGATTCCGATTGGAACGGTCAAATCTCGCTTGTACCATGCCAGAGCAGCTCTCCGAAAATTTTTGCAACATGAAGGGGTTTCCCTATGAATCAACCTCCTGATCCGAATTTGAATTCATCTGAAGTCAATGAAGAGCCATTGACTGACGATCCAGCGCTAGTGAACTTCCTACAGCGCTATCAGCCAGCAGTGCCGGAACCGTCTCCAGGCTTAGAAGACCAGATTTTGCATGCCGTCCTAGATGAGGTTACCCAGTCAACTGCAGCTTTGCCATCAGGGTCTCAACGCCAAACATCAGTGGAGCAAGACGGGTGGAAGGTTGCTAGATGGGGGATTCCTGCTGCGATCGCAGCCACGTTCATCCTATTCTGGGGAGGATCGCAGATTTGGCGAATGGCAAAGCAGCCCGTACCATTAGACTCAGATTTAGAAGCCTTTGTGGCGGAGAGTTGGTCCGGTGCCTTTGACCCCTTCAACGACGTGGAAGCCGATCTGTTGACGGATCCATTGGAGTGGTGGGGACAACAGCCACCGCCAGCCGTGATTGCTGAAGCCAATACCGATATGTGCAAGAGGTCCAGCCCATGTCACGAATAAGTAAAGGAGCCGTTATTTGCCTAGCGCTGATCGGTATGTGTGCCATCGGCCAATGGGTGGGAGACGCCTTGCGGCCTAGCGTGGCTCAAGCCCCTGAACGTCCTCAAAGGCGACGACCTAGAGGCTTGTTCCGAGACTTACAGCTTTCTCGGCAACAGCGACAAGAGATCCGTGCCATCCGTCAGAAATATGGTCCCCAAACCCGAGAAAAGGCACAATTACTGCGGCAAACTCGGAAAGATCTGAAGGCGATGATTGCTGGTGAAGTGGCTGAGGCAGAAGTCCGGGCTCAATTTCAAACGCTAGAGCGGCTTACTCAAGAAACCCTCAAACTTCGGTTTGACAGTATGATGGCCATTCGCCAGGTCCTAACCCCAGAACAGCGGCAGCAGCTGGCTCAAAGAATGGAAGAGCGGCGACAGCAACGGCGGCAGCGGCGACGGAACTTTAATCCTGAAGGCTCTGAGGGGTAGCTTCGGGTCGGAGGACTTTGGTAATTTCTTGGACGACGAATTGGCAAACAGATTCCACAGATTGATCGGGCTTGAGCAGAATGTGCACATCTGCTTGCCGATAGAGGGGCCGCCGTTGAATCAGTAACTTTTCTAAGACTTGTTGGGGATTAGGTTTTTGCAGCAATGGACGAGACTGGTCAGCCTGGAGGCGCTGCCACAGTTGCTCAGCCTCAACGTCCAGCCAGATGACGAGGCCATGTTGCAAATAACTCCAGTTTTTTTGCTCTAGAGCAATCCCACCGCCAGTGGCAACCACGAGTTTAGTATGGGCGGCTACTTCTGACAGGACTTTGGATTCAATTTGTCGAAAGTGAGCTTCACCCGATTCAGCAAAGATATCCGTGATGGCTTTGCCCGTGAGTTGGGTAATCAGGTTATCGGTATCGACAAAGCCGTAGCCCAGCTGTTTTGCTAAGGCCCGCCCCGTTGTCGACTTGCCACACCCCATCATGCCGATGAGGTAAAGATTGACCCCCTTAAGATTGATCATGCCTGGCGGTGTTTTTATTTGGCCGCATGCTCTTTGAACGACCGATAGGCTTTTTCAGGATCGTATAAGTGGCATTCTTCGGAGATTTCCTTCATCAAAGCCCAGTTAAATTTGCGCTCGTACACATACTCACCCCAATTTTCCTTTAGGCTTTGATGGGCCATGCGGAGATTGTAAGAGGGAATCGCTGTGGAAACGTGGTGAGGGATATGGACATTAATATCGTGACAGAGGAACTCAACCCAGCGGGGATAATCACAATGCACAGAGCCAACCAACTGGGCTTCAGCAGCATTCCACTCTTGAGTCGGTTTGAAGGGAATATCAGCAGCCGTATGGTGAACGATGGTGAAGGTGCTCATCCAGAAGTGGTAGACCATCCAAGGAATTAACCAGAACTTGACGAAGCCCCAAATGCCAGTGGTGTAAATCAGGGCAGGAAATGCGATCGCAGCAAACAATACCGCGACCCCAATGGACAGTTTGACATCCCCTCGGTCCTTCTCATCAAAGGAATGCCAGTTGAAGTGGAGATTGGCCCAGTGGACAATTGAACCCACCCACCAGAAATAGCCTCGAATTAGCTTGTAAACGCCACGAATGAAGGGATTTAAGCTGTCGTACTCGACCCCATCAAACGGTCGCCAAGCATTATCCACCTCTAACTCATTGGTGTGGGCATGGTGAAAGTTGTGCAAAATCCGCCAGCAGTGAAATGGGTAAATCAGCGGCATCATAAATAGATGACCCACCAGATCGTTCACCCAGCGCTGCTTGGCAAAGGACCGATGCCCCGCATCATGACCAATCACAAAAAATCCCGTCAGGGCAGTGCCCGTAAAAATCCAGGCAATGGGCAGCAAAAACCAAGGAGAATTGATAATCACTACATAACCCACAGCGACCATTAGCACATTAATAATCGCCCCCGTCCACGCCTTGAGCGCATTCTGCTTAAAGCATTCCTTGGGCAAGGATTTGATAATATCTTGGAGGGTAATGTCTGGGTTGGTCAGTGTCCGTAGTTGAGGGTCAGACTTGACAAGGGATACAGTCATAAGCTGAATTAGAACTCTCCTGAACTGAAAGATGTGAATCAAGCACCATGTATCAGTCTTGCCGCTGACCAAGCATGTTATAGCGCCTCAGACTTGGACTTAAATGTGGGCCTCTGATCCATAAGGGGACAGTATTGCAAAGCATTTGAGGTGTGACTGAGTCGTCAGACAAATCAATATTTCTCAAGAACGCTTTACACAACTAAACCTCTGTTTTTATAACACGATTTGGTGTTCCCTCCTTCGGTTTCCTAGAGACTGTCTAGACTTGCTGAATATTGTGTTCTGTGTAGACGAAGCTTGACAAGCCGTTAATTGCCCAAATCTCTATGTTCGGTGTCGTAGCCGTAGTGTAAAAGTTAAGAGATAAAACTTAGATATGGCGCTGAGAGCGAGGCTGTTCAGGGATCGGCAGGCCATACAAAAATAAATTCAAAATTTCCAGGGGCAACATCGGCGGACTATGAATCATGAGATCATCACTACCAGGATGGAGATGAAAGCGCATCCCTCGATCATCATTACCGTGACCAGGCGGATTGAGATCAAAGCGTAGAAAACGGACAGGCATCTTCTCAGGGAAGCGAATCTCGAAATCAAATGCGATAACTTCTATATTTTTGGATTTTTGATCAATCAAAATAGAAAAGTCAAACCAACAACCATCTACCCGTTTGAAGTGCGGTATATCTACACGGCGCTTGAAGTTGCGCTTACCTCCTAAAATCTCATAGACGTTTGCCCCATCCTGTGTAGATTCTGCAAGCTTGAGTAGGTGATGAATCTCGTGAAGCTTAGTTGCCAAGATCCCTTCATTACTTGCCTGTGTTAAACATTTATGAATTTGAGTGCGTAGCTTCTTGGCAGTTTTAACGCTGCTAGGTGGTACTACCTCCCATGTTCGGCTTTGAATTTTGTCACAATATTCCTGCCACGTATCTCTATCGTTCAATCAGGTCACCCCGTCCCAGGAGAACTAACCATTCAGCATACTCAGGTGTTGCAGGTAGTTGATGAGATTCCGCAGAATCAATAACTTCAGCATCAGAACGTCCAAACCATTCTCGAAGTGCTGCTAATCTTGTCTCACGCTCTTGTTCAGTCAAAAATTCACTGTCTTTAGCCAGTGAGTAAAAACGAGAACCAACCCAACTGCAAAAGTTAGGCGCACAATCTAATATGACTTTCGCACAGGGAGAGGGTAATACCAAAATTCCACCACGAGGCTTGATGAGTTGGCTTCTAGCAGCGTCAAATTTTTGCCACTCTTCACAAGTCCAGGTTTCAAATGCCCATAGTAATAAATAATCCTCAGAAGATTGAGTAATCTGCTCAACCAAGTTAGAAGCATTGTTCTGAGCAGAAATAACTTTGATTTCACACTCAGCAAAAATACTAATGGTGTCACTCAAGTCTTCAATGACATCATCAATGTCTGATGCATCAACAACTAATACTGTCCAGATGTTGCCATCAGGTTGCACTCCAAGTCTCTGAAATAATTCATCGGTAGAGGCTAAACGAAGAGATGGCAGCATAACGGTTACATTTGATGGCAGAGTTCCTGCATCAGCAGCAAAATGGTTGGATGAACAGCAAAACGCCTTTTAGGATATTGATATTCAAGGATTCGTCCAGTTACTAGCAATCTAATTTCCGCATCAGTTCTAGGAATGAAATTTCCTGTTTCAGAGACTTTCTTAAGCACATTAAGATCTTGATCTGAAATACTGAGCATCTTAGCTCTACCCAATGAATTGGCAGCAGCTTCAACGTGCTTTGGCTGCAGTCTATCTTCATCTGAAATATAGGCTTCTTCAATAGAAAACTGTGCTAGGTTAATTAAATCTCTCAGTACTCCGCCAGAATAATTAATGAGGCTTCCAACAGCAGATTTTTCAAGAAAGTTTTCTCGCGATCGAATACTTAAGACTTTATTAAAAAATGTATATGCTTCTGGATCATTTTCTAGATCGAAACAAGATTGATAGGTTGTGTAGTTTACAGCTGGTTCAATAATGTCTCGATATTGGCTATATGCTGCTAATAAAGGACCCACCAGAACAACTCCAATACCTGCTGCTGAAATGTGCTGTACGTCAGTAGTAACAATCTGAGAAAACACCTGAACATCATCAAGACGATCTAATCCATCAAAAAAGAGAACTATATCTCCAAAATCTGAAGAAGCAGCTTTGTTCAACCCTTTGATAGCCTTCTGTATCTTTATAGCCTCGTTTGGTACACTCAAAACCCCTTTTTGCCTCTTTGTAGTGGTGGTGGTTGTAGCGAGCAAATCAGATATAGGACTACGAGTTACTGT
Source organism: Acaryochloris sp. IP29b_bin.176 (assembly GCA_028285315.1). Classification (GTDB taxonomy): domain Bacteria; phylum Cyanobacteriota; class Cyanobacteriia; order Thermosynechococcales; family Thermosynechococcaceae; genus Acaryochloris. The sequence goes on along the minus strand of JANQPU010000356.1, from coordinate 6,106 downwards.
CTCTGAGTAGCCGTAAGCATATTTTGTGATTAAATCCTGATAATCTTCAATATCAATATCTTGAGCGCTTTTGGTAAGCTCCGATAAGACTAATCCTGAGATCGCAGTTAGAACCCCAGGTACAATCTCAGAAATATTTGTGTAAGTACTTACATCAACATAATGAGCTGAAACATCTTCTATTTCGTTGAATTGATTACGGGCAATGTGTAGTTGAGTGGTCTTTCCTGATCCAATTCCACCTATTAGAAGATGAGTGGCAGATGGCCGTAGACCAACCCGTGTAATCAATGAAGAGGCTGACTTTCTGGGTTCGGGAACATAATAACCATTCTCAATAGCTCTTTGAGGATCAGCGGTTCCCTCAAAAGCCGCCATTTGTGATCTAAAAAATTTCAGCCGATTAGACATGGTACGTTCCTAAAGCAGCCTTGTAGCCTTGCTTACTCATCTTGATATTAGCTTAAGCCTTAGAGATGTATTGCCTGGCTTAGCAGGGATGGAATTGAGGCTGCCCTGTATGTAGTGGGGTTGTTTGCTGTCTTTTGCCGCTAACTCATTCCAGAGTGGCTTACCATAAGTAAAGTCTCCATTGAGAGACCCATTGATCCTACTTACTGCTTTATGTCTTGGGTATGACTCCAGATTCACGCCGATATCACATCACTACCTTTGGTTGCCAGATGAACAAAGCTGATTCGGAGCGGATGGCTGGCGTGCTGGAAAACATGGGATTTCAATGGTCCGATACCCCCGACGATGCCAATCTGATTCTCTACAACACTTGCACGATTCGGGATAATGCTGAGCAAAAAGTCTATTCCTACTTGGGGCGGCAAGCCAAGCGCAAACATGCCGAACCAGATTTAACCCTGGTGGTGGCGGGCTGTGTGGCCCAACAAGAAGGGGATGACTTATTGCGGCGGGTACCAGAAGTGGATCTAGTGATGGGTCCGCAACATGCCAATCGTCTAGAAGATTTACTCGATCAAGTAGCGGCGGGTCAGCAAATCGTGGCGACGGAACCCATCCATATTGTCGAAGATATTACCAAACCCCGGCGAGATAGTACAGTGACAGCTTGGGTGAACGTGATTTATGGCTGTAATGAACGCTGTACCTACTGTGTCGTCCCCGGTGTCCGGGGGGTAGAGCAATCTCGCACGCCTGAAGCCATCAGAAATGAAATGGTGCAGTTGGGTGAGCAAGGCTTCAAAGAAGTCACCCTCTTGGGCCAAAACATTGATGCCTATGGTCGAGATTTGCCAGGAGTCACCCCAGAGGGCCGACATCAACATAACCTGACGGATTTACTATATTTCGTTCACGATGTGCCAGGAATTGAGCGCATTCGATTTGCCACCAGCCATCCCCGCTATTTTACCGAGCGGCTGATTCAGGCTTGCTGTGAATTACCCAAGGTCTGTGAGCATTTCCATATTCCTTTTCAATCGGGTGATAACGATGTCCTCAAGGCCATGTCCCGAGGTTATACCCAAGAGAAATATCGACGAATTATTGATAGAATTCGCGATTTAATGCCAGATGCCTCGATTAGTGCCGACGCCATTGTGGGGTTTCCGGGTGAAACCGAAGCCCAATTTGAAAATACGCTGAAACTGGTGGAAGAGATTGAATTTGATCAGCTTAATACCGCTGCCTATTCTCCTCGTCCGAGAACGCCTGCGGCCCTATGGGAGAACCAACTGAGTGAAGAGGTCAAAGCGGATCGGCTGCAGCGATTGAATCATCTGGTGGGTTTGAAGGCAGGGGTGCGATCGCAACGCTATGCCAACCGCATCGAAGAAGTTCTTGTAGAAGACCAAAACCCCAAAGATCCCACTCAAGTCATGGGTCGCACCCGAGGCAATCGCCTTACGTTCTTCCCTGGCAATATTGAAGAATTAAGAGGCCGCATTGTAGCTGTAAAAGTTACCGAAGTGCGATCGTTTAGCTTGACGGGACAGCCTCTATCAGCGTTGACTCCTGTCTAAGGGGGCAAGTAAGGCCATTAGGTATCTACCTGGCTGCTACATGATTAGCCCATGTTTCACCAGTGACCTCCAGCGACCTCTACTGTTCACGCATTAACTCCTCAATTGTAGTGGAATCACCTTCCAGCGCCTGAATCTGAAAATCGGAGCCCCAGAATAACCTCATACTAATTAAAGGAATGGTGTCAGCTTCTCGGATACGTCCATCAGAACTTTGACCTCCTTTTCTGCGAAGCATGAGAATTCTGGTGATCTTGTAGGCCCATAGTTATTCCCAAAGGTTTTGCATTCATCTCAAATTTCATATTGGCAGAAACCCATCTGAGCAGATAACACCTCTGGTTGGGGATTGTATTGAACATCTTGAAAAATGCAACTCTCAATCTCACACCAGGAGCGAACGGAATATAGCAGTTGAAGGGCACGGGCTAACTCTCCGATCCGATGAGGACACATCAATACATCGATTCAGATCAACCCCAGATTCAACCAGAATCCCCAATCGAGCTTCTATCCTTCCCCAGAACTCGATCATCAGGATATCCAAAAACTCGAACATTGATATCAGTATTCAATGTTAGATGTAGCTTAATAGTGCTCACTCATCAAAGTCAATCTCAGAATGTCAATAGGCTAGCTTAATCATTAGTTTTTTATAAAAAATTTTTACTTAAAGCAAGGAAAGCTAATGACTAAGTTTAAGAATCGCTATATCATCCGATACAAAAGGGTTTCGAAATTTAATCTTGGCCAAAAATGAGGCATGCCAATACGGAAACATAAATTTTATTTATATTGATAAAAGTCTATTTTTTTTATAAAAAACATTGTATTTTATCTATCCTTGACTTGTCGTACAGTTATCAATATAGAAAGATCAATGAAAAAAAACCTTTCTATAGGCTCTATAGGCATACTCAATATTGCCCGTAACCAGAAAATGAGTTTATTTACCAGAGTGTCCTTTTTGTATCATAAATCGATTAATCAGTTATTTGTATATAACTGCATCAATAATTGATAGCAACATACTGCCCACATAATTGGTACCAAGGTTGTAGACACAAGAGTTGCCTTATCACAGCAATCCTGACTTAGGAGGTTTTACTACCCATGCAATCGAACTATTCACATCGCAAATTCTTATTTTTACAGGCTTGCGAATTGCCCTTGGCTTAACGTGGTTAGCCATTATTACTGCCAAGATCGTCCTGTCCGGCATTGTCGGTATTGGCTTCTTTATTTGGGATGCCTACTACCAAAACTACGTCAGTAAAATTTTGCTAGCTGCCCTATACATCGGGGTTGGCGGCTTACTGTTAGACCTCGCATGACTCACCTCCAAAAGTTAATTGCTCCCGGTGGATCAAATTCAAATTAAGGTCTGCCTGTTTTTAGAAACCACTATTCTGCACCCTCACTCGGAGATCAATTTATGTCTGTTTTAGTTGCAGCTGATCAAATTGAAAAGGTGTTTGATTTGAAGGGCGGAGGTCAATATTTGGCCCTCAAAGGGATCGACCTCAAGATCCAAACCGGAGAGTTTGTCTCGCTAATTGGTCATTCTGGCTGTGGCAAATCCACGCTCTTAAATATGGTGGTGGGCTTGGACTTACCCAGCCAAGGCGTGGTTACCCTAGAAGGCCAACGGGTCAACCGACCAGGTCCCGATAAAAGGGTCGTTTTTCAGAGTTATTCACTGCTGCCTTGGCTGACTGTGCGCCAAAATATTGCCCTGGCTGTTAATCGAGTCATGGCCGAACTCCCTCGCCCTGAACGGCGCAGCATTATTGAAGATCATATTCGTATGGTGGGTCTACGTCCCCATGCTGAAAAAAGACCCGAGATGCTCTCCGAGGGTCAGAAACAGCGGGTAGCAATCGCCCGTGCCCTGGCTGTCCGTCCCAAACTGCTCTTGCTGGATGAGCCCTTTGGTGCCCTGGATGCCCTCACCCGCGGTAACTTGCAGGAGCAATTGATGTGTATGTGTGAGGAGTACCCAGTTACAGCACTGATGGTGACCCACGATGTAGATGAAGCGGTGTTATTGTCAGACCGGATTATAATGCTGACTAATGCTCCAGGGTCTAACATAGGCCAAATCTTGGAGGTCGATATCCCTCGACCTCGGAAACGCTTAGAAGTCTTAGAACATCCCAGCTACAATAGCCTCCGCAGTGAAATGATTTATTTCCTGAATCAACAGAAGCGGATTAAAAAACTGCGGGCAAGAAAAGTTGCTACCGTGGCCCGTCACGGTCTGGAAAAAGTAAATCTGGACATTGGCTTTGTTCCCCTCGTCGCCTGTGCTCCGATCGCCATTGCGAAGGAAAAAGAGTTATTTCAAAAGTATGGATTAGATAAAGTTACCCTCGTGCGGGAAACCAATTGGCGAGGCATTATCGACGGCATGCGCGGAGGCTTTATCGATGTAGCCCAAATGCCCTCTGGAATGCCACTCTGGCTAACTCTAGGAGCACGAGATAAAAAGCCTGTACCTATGGTGACCGCTTTGACGATGACCCGCAATGGTGATGCAATTACGATTGGGAAGTGTTTTATCGATCAAGGGGTGAAAACACTTGTTGATCTTCGGAGCTATCTAAAGCAAACTCGCGATCGTCCACATTGCCTGGGGATTGTGCATCGCTCTTCTATGCACAATCTCTTGCTGCGCTATTGGTTAGCAGCAGGGGGAATTGACCCCGATCGAGATGTCACCTTAAAGACCATTCCTCCTGCTCAAATGGTGGTGGATCTAAAAGCAGGCACAATTGATGGGTTCTGTGTTGGCGATCCTTGGAATCTTTGCGCTGAACTGAATGGAACGGGGGCCATTATCGCCACCGATATGGAAATTTGGTCTAATCATCCCGGTAAAGTCCTCTGTGTGCGCGAAGACTGGGCCAATCAATACCCGAATACCCATATTGCTCTCGTCAAAGCCCTACTGGAAGCCTGTCAGTTCTGTGCTGATCCAAATAACGCGGTTGAAATTTGTCAAATCCTGTCGCAGCAAAACTACCTGGGGATGTCTGAAGACTTTATTCAGCGCAACCGACCCGATACATCATTGATGCGCTATTCTCATCTCTTTTATGGTGATCAAGTCAATCGTCCTAGTCGTACCGAACATCTTTGGCACATGGTGCAGATGGCCCGCTGGGGAGATACGCCTTTCCCTCGCAACTGGGTAGAAATTCTAGAGCGGCTCTGCCGCATCAGCGTCTTTAGCAACTCGGCACGAGAATTGGGGTTGGACATTACTTACAACCGCCAGCCCATTTGCCTCTTTGACGGCACCACCTTTACTGCTGATGCTCCCATTAGCTATTTAAATAGTCTGGACATTAAACGCGACTTCACCATGGCAGATATTATTCACGACGTTCGCTCTATGGCAGCTTAACCTACAACTCTTTCTCTACTGTCCACTTTGATTAATTGTGAAACTTAGTCATGATGACCCAACAAACCCATCCATTAGCGGCATGGCCTACGGCTAACGCCGTTCAAAATAGTCCGTTTTTGACCATTGAAAATTTGTCAAAGGTCTATTTAACCGCCAAAGGTCCCTGTCCAGTTCTAGAGAACGTCAATCTCAATATCTCAGCGCTCAGGACTGTTTATACCATCGGTTCGCCCACGATGATGTCGCCTAATGGTAGGCATAGATTACTTGTTACTTACAACAGTGGTGTACACCATGAATGAGGTTAAAAATTCGCTGCAAAACAGCGATCGCAGTTGGTCAATCCATATTTATAACGGTCGCCGCTTGCTTTGCTCACTCTACCCTTCTCATGCCTGGATTTTTTTCCTAGGCGCAACGCTCAGTGGGCTACTGATTGCAGCAGGGTTGCAATTATCGAATTGTGTCGCCCAGCCTACAACGCCCTCCTCCACCCAACCCAACTCACCCACATCAACAACGCCTGCTCTGCAAGTTGATTAATTAGGCAGATGATTGCGACCGACAGGGGGGACGCTTTACGTTGGGATAAAGTGAGAGACTGATACCAAACTGTGCCTGCAAGCGTAATTCTCAAATCTGTGAAATCCTCTCCTAGCCTACTTTAGTCACTAATCAAAATTACACTCTTGGAGACTTA
>JANQPU010000303.1 GCA_028285315.1 Acaryochloris sp. IP29b_bin.176 | reverse complement strand
TAATGCTCCTCAATCCTCTGTTCAAATCCCGCAAAAGCTACCAATGCGTCAAGCAATGGAGCGAAGAAGATTGTGGAGCCGCTTGTCTAGCATCGATTTGCAAGTATTATGGCCGTCTACTCAGCATTACTCGCAGCCGAGAAGTCGTGGGGACGGGGCAATTAGGCACAACATTATTAGGCCTGAAACGCGGTGCTGAAGCATTAGGATTCAATGCCCGTTCAGTCAAAGCATCGGAAGCTTTGATTGATCGGTTGCAGGAAATCTTGTTGCCAGCCATTATTCACTGGAAAGGCTATCATTGGGTCATTCTGTATGGAAAACGTGGCCGCAAGTACATTGTCGCCGATCCAGGCGTAGGAATTCGTTATCTTACGAAGCGGGAGCTCCTTGAATCATGGAACGGCATCATGCTCTTACTGGAGCCAGATGCTGACCGATTTAATGATCGAGCCGAAAGTGAGGCTAAGTCTGGGGGATTTTCACGGTTTCTCGGCAGGATTTGGCCCTATCGCAATATTCTCAGTCAAGCTCTGCTGATCAATATTGTTTTAGGCTTGTTGGCTTTGTCCAGCCCATTTCTGATCCAGATTCTGACTGATGATGTCCTGGTCCGCCAGGATATGGAATTGCTGACTGTCGTAGTAGTGGGCGTTGTGATCTCCCAAGTGTTCAGCAGTAGCTTGCAGATCATGCAGTCTAATCTGATTGCTCACTTCAGTCAGCGACTGCAACTGGGTCTAGTATTAGAGTTTGGCCGCAAAATTCTGCAATTACCGCTGAATTACTATGAATCTCGCAGAAGTGGAGAAATTGTCAGCCGTTTGCGAGACATTAACGAAGTCAACCAGCTTGTCTCTCAAATAGTTGTTCGAGTTCCCAGCCAAGTTTTTGTCGCCCTCATTTCCGTTGGCTTCATGCTGTTTTACAGCGCTAGTCTGACTCTAGTCGCTGCAGCAATTGCCCTGATCATGGCGGTATCAACCTTGCCTTTTCTGCCCCTATTGCGGAAGAAGACCCGCAATTTGCTAATTCTGTCTTCAGAAAATCAAGGGGTTTTAGTTGAAACTTTTAAAGGGGCGCTAGTTCTGAAAACGACAAATGCGGCTCCTCAATTCTGGGAAGAGTTTCAATCCCGATTTGGCCGATTGACCAACCTTACCTTTAGCACCATTCAACTGAGTGTACTCAACGGTACGTTTACTCAGTTGATTTCGAGTATTGGGAGTGTTGCACTCTTGGCGACGGGGAGTTTGCTAGTTATTAAGGAAGAACTCAGCATTGGCCAATTACTTGCGTTCAACACCATGCAAGGCAATATGCTGGCATTAATGACTACGGTTATCAGCTTAACGGATGAATATTTTCGGGCTCAAACAGCGATTGGCCGTATCTTAGAGGTCATCGATGCGACTCCAGAATCGGTGGGAGAAGCGAAAAAGCCCTTCGCTCAACTGTCTGGAGAACATGATATTACCTGCTCCAGCTTAAATTTTCATCATGCGGGTCGAGTCGTTCTCTTGGATGATTTTTCATTGAAGCTGCCGGGGGGTAAGGTCACCGTCATCATTGGCAAGTCAGGATGTGGCAAAAGTACCCTAGCAAAGGTGATTGCTGGACTCTATCAACCGCAATCAGGGACAGTCAGGATTGGCCCCTATAATTTACAGGATTTATCCCTAGAGTCCCTTCGACAACAAGTCTCTTTCGTACCGCAAGAACCTCATTTTTGGAGTCGGTCGATTATTGAAAACTTTCAGCTCGGTAATCCGCAAGTGTCTTTTGAACAGATTGTTCAGGCTTGTCAAATTGCCGATGCAGATAGCTTTATTAGCGAATTGCCCAATACGTATCAAACGGTTTTAGGAGAATTCGGTGCCAACTTATCTGGAGGACAACGGCAACGGCTGGCCATTGCCCGTGCGATTGTCAACGATCCTCCCATCCTGATTTTGGATGAATCGACGGCAGGACTGGATCCCGTTAGCGAAGCCGAAGTGCTGGATAAATTACTGGCCCATCGACGAGGCAAAACTACCATCATGATTTCCCATCGTCCCAGCACGATCAAACGAGCAGAATGGTTGGTCCAAATGGACAAAGGCCAACTGCTTTTAGAAGGCGACTTTGCGACGCTGGAAACCCAGCCTGGAGAACATCAGAAGTTTTTGAATCACTGCTAATCTATCTTCTTGAGGAGCAAGACAATGTCTCAATTACACAACAACCCTAAGGCTGCGTTAACACCGGATTCACAGTCTGATTTATTCGTTGACTTATCCGACCAAGATCAGGAGACCATCTCAGCTGGGTTTGGTCTGACTTATCTTTTTTTTGAACAGGAAATCATATCCTCTTCGGCATCTAACACAACAGAAATTGATAATCTAAATCCAGGTTCTAATGGGGGAGGGAGAACGAGTAACCAATCTACGTATGACTCCAAACGTACCACTTTTGCATTTGGAGGTTTAATCCCCATTGGCTCTGTGTCTTCGTTTATCTCATCCATTATCAAATTATTTTAATCCCACAGCTTATGTGGGTGAATAGCTGCGTAAACTGGCAATTCCAGTTGCATGATGATTTCCCGTATCGATTAAGTTCAATATGACCAAGACGCTGGTGACAAATACTGTTTTAAGGCAGGATAGTGGAGAGAGTAACGTTTCATCTCATGAGTTGATTCAAATGGATCAACCCCTCAGTCATGCGATCGCAGATGAAACGTCTGTATCATCAGGACCCATCATGTTGCAGTCCCTCGGACAGCTTGTTTACACCAGTTTTCCCAATGTCGGATTTAGGCACTTATCCAGCCCCCAAATTCCGAAAGAGATTCAGCATGCGTTTGTTCATCAAGTGGTCTATTTACGCTGGAACTCCTACAATCCTCCTGCTGCCGACTATCGAGCAGCCTACCTGTACCAAATCAATACAGACCACACCTTGTTTGGATGGCTATATGGCGATGCCACGGATGATGTCGGTCGGAATGTTCCCTATTTCATTGGTTACCATCTATCAGAACCACTAACAGAAGCGCACCTCAACAGTATTTATATTTGTCTGCAAAGAGGGCCAATAGCGATTGCCAATAAACAGGATCTGAGGAATGGTGTTTTAGAAAATATCTCCATTCCAGATATTCGAGGATATCCACCCGTCAGAATTGGAGTGGATATTCCTGATGATATTCGCAACTACAGCCGCACTTTTTTGCAGATGCAAGAGTTGCTCAATATTTTTGTGCCTGCTAGCGAGCGTCAATCCAGACTAGCTGCCCCGAAACCGAATGAGGATCTAGCCCCACCCTTATCCAAGCAGCAAACAATCATCCAGCCAGCAGCACAGCAACCTACTGCGCCCATCGCACATACTGCTCAATCCTCACAGGCTCAGCCAACCCCAATGAGCTACCTTGAGCAAATTCTGTGTGAATTAATCGCAAAGCCCATTGGTATTCAAAGTGCATTTTTAGTGTCTTTAGAGGGACAGCCCATCACCTCTCCGATTGGCATTAGTGAAAACAGCGCTTTAATTATTGCAGGGACGATGCTGTATCTCGCTAGAAGCACTCAAGAAGAATTGCAGTGGCAAGGGATTGAAAAGATTTCTGTCCAGGCCCAGGAAGGATACGTCATTCTAGCGAACTGTACCCCTGATGTCTTTCTGCTCGTGAAAGCAGCTAAAGCCTTATCTGGCCTACTGGATGGCGAGATCAATCGAACCATCCAGCGTCTCCAAACAGCGCTACAAATTGAAAATATCGATAAAGATACTGAATTATCTCTAGAAGCTAGAAACGAATTAGTCACTCAGCTGAATCTGGATCAGCCTGTCTCAGAGCAGCCTGAAGCATCCCCCTACAACCATGAACTGAAGTATCGGGGCAACTCTATTCAATAAGTGCAGCACCTAATTTTTAAGCTGTCGTTTTTGCGCATGCTATGTCTATCCGCTCTATATAGTTCTATCCCAAACATTCCTGACGATAGTTATTGCTGACTCTCTATCACTGGCACTTCCTTAATCCCCTGGACCCTTATTTCTCTTCCGTCCCAATTAGATCTTTAGCAATTTAACGATTAAAAAGATGAGCTTATTATTCGGAGACGTCCCTAAAGCCTTAAATTTGCTGAGTATTGGTGAGCGTGGCGTTGGCAAAACCGTTTTTTTAGTGGGTAGCTATACCGAGTCAAACTCTAGCTACGAAGGGGATAAGCAGCAAAAACTATGGTTTGATTGCCAGGATCAAGATGCGCATGAAAACATTCAAGGGGTGATGAACTATATTGCTCAAACGGGCCAATATCCACCACCTACTATGAAGATTTCAGGGTTTAACTTTAGCTTAAAGCAACAGCGATTTTGGGGGACCCAAACGCTCTGTTACTTCCGCTGGTGGGATATGCCGGGAGAGATCTGTGATCTAAAAAATCGTGATTTTCAATCGATGGTGTTGAGTTCACAAGGCTGTTGTGTGTTTATCAATGCCTTTTCGTTGATTCACGATCCAGCCTATCTAGATTCGGTCAAAGAGATTATCGAATTAGTGACTGCGATCGCATCTTTGATCAAGCACCACAACTTGCAATACCCCATGGCCTTAATTTTTACTCAATGCGATCGCTTGGAAGCAGGTCCCTTGGGCCAACTCCAAATTGAGCAATGTCTTGAACCTTTGATTATTCGATTGGAGAATGCCCGCACGAACTATCGCCGCTTTTACTCGTCTATTCCGATTGTGCGAACAGATGGAATGCCAGTGCTCCGGGCCACTGGCTCCTCAGATGCGCTCATTTGGATCACCTCTGAGCTGTGCAACGCTCGTTCTGTCCAGTCTGGACAAGATTTAGCGTCAAGTTTATCGCAAGGCACCTCCCTCGAAAAATTTGTGCACACAGTTCGTCGCCCAGCCTTTACCCTAGGATTGATCTCTGCTGGCGTTGTTGGTTTGATAACCATTGGTTTAGCCCTCACCTCGATCTGGTCGAATCAACAACCTCAACAGGCCACAGCCACCCAAAGGACAGTTCAGGATCATCAAAAAGTCCTGAGCAACGATCCAAACAATCTAAATTCCCTGATTTCTGTGTACGACCATTATCTAGAGATGGGGCAACCCGCAAAAGCAGTCCCGTTATTAGAGAAAATCGTGGCCCAAAAGCCTAACGATTTAGACCTGAAATTTAATTTGGCCGATCTATACGAATTAACGGGAGACAAGCAAAAGGCCGAAAATACTTATGATGTGATTCTGGAGAAACAGCCTCAAGAGATCAAAGCCATGGTTGGTAAAGCCATCCTCAGAGGTGAAGAAGGAGATGTACAAACAGCGCAATCTTTACTTCAGCAAGCTGAAAACATCGCCGCCACCGAAGAAGCGAAAGGAAAGATCAAAGAGATTGCAGCTCAAATCCTCCAAACTCAAGCCCCTCCAAGTACAACACAATAAGATCGCGTCACAGATTTTGGCCCAGCTTCACTCACTGCAGCTAGTTTTTGAGCAAATCTTGTTCATCATCAAAGACCGTCCTGTCACAGTCAATAGGCTCGACACAGATAGTTTTACGAGTAGGAGCCTCTAAGCCTTTACCTTCTGTTTGATTCTCACTATTTTTGGTACAAACTAAGCAGGTAGAGATGAATCCTACTCCCCGTTGATGGTCGTCACAGCGGTTGTATCCAAAATAGGCTAGCGTGTTAGCGTCTGGCCTTTCCAACCTTGATCCAGAGGTTAGGTTTGCCTAACCCAGTGGACAGCCTCGTTGAAAGGTCTGGATCCTAAATAACCAGCAACAATAGCGATCAACGCTGTCCTCTTTGCCAAACGATCACTCGTTCCCAATATCACTATCCTCAAAATAATCGTGGAGAAAGCATCTTATGTCCTGGAGAAAAATTGTTGAGATTCTATCCGGTGGGCTCGCAGGATATTTGCTCGGGAAATACGCTAGTCTAGCCCTCTATAACACTGCCCTTGCTCCCTTGAAGGTCGGCAATACAGGTCTCTTTCCCCTCCTGGTCTCTACTACCTTGGGATTACTCTTTTGCCTGATCCCCCTACTGTTGGGAAACGGCTTACTTTTGTCCTTCTTACCCAAAATTGGAGTTTGGTCAACGGGAATCTCGCTAGTGATGAGTTTGTATACTTTGGCCCTGGTTGCGATTGCCATTACCTTCGGATTGTTTGGCAATAATTCACCCATTCCCCTACCCTTTTGGTTCTAAAGGGCCATTGCCACACAGGTGCCAACAACATCTTTTTGAATGCTAGGGGCTAGTTTGCTGAAAAACCTGCAGTCCCTGCAGTCCCAAGATCAAAGAGGCTGAACATCAATGTTTTAGGATAGGGATATCTCCTAATACCCATTCCAGCGCTAATGCTATGGCAGAGTCTCGCGACATCTTTGAAAATAGAACATTAAAGCGGCTGTTACTGTTTATCTACTTGGTTCCTGTTTTTGGCGTCGTACCTGCACTGTGGACCTTGAGTCGACGGGAGAGCGATCGCAAGCAGCGAGAAGTTAGCCGCGTCGCTGCCATGATCGGTTTGGTATGGCTGTTAGGAACGCTGTGTCTCACCTCCGGCGTTGCCATCAGCAGTGGGGAGAATGCACAGGGAATGGGAATTTCTCTGTTATTGTTCAATAGTCTATTTACATCTGGATATTTTCTGAGCAACTTTTGGTTAATGGTTCGGGTTTGGCGACGCCAGCCTCTCGATCTTCCAGGGCTGAAACGCGTCACTAAATATTTGCCCTAAACCATGTCTTGGCCCCGCCTCTTCATCCTGCTGTTAGGTCTCGCCATCATTTTGGGATTGATGCTATGGCTGGTGAGTTCCTTACAGTGGTTGTATGGGCAAATTGCTCTGACCTCCCCTTTCTTAGCGAACCTGATGGTGTTCTGTCTGATTGCTTTAATGGCAGTCTTGATGGGTGCTTTTCTTTACTATGGTTGGCAATTCCGAGGCAAGAAACAACCGAAGCAACAGCGTCGCCCTCAAGTCCCTGAGGACAAAGTCGATGCAGCCGCCTCTAATTTGCGGGCTGTCCATCGCCAGATTCAGCAAATTCAGGATGAAGTCACCCGCCAAGCTCTCCTGAAACAAACCCGGCAGATGGCCAAAACCTTCACCCGTCGGCAACTCAAAATTGTGGTATTCGGCACAGGATCTGCAGGCAAAACGTCCCTCGTGAACGCGATTGTGGGCCAAATGGTGGGAGAAGTCGGTGCCACCATTGGCACTACTGCTGTGGGTCAAACGTTTCGTTGTCAGTTGCGTAGTGTCGATCAGGAATTACTGATTACCGATACGCCTGGGCTATCAGAACCCGGAATCGCAGGCACCGATCGTGAGCAGGCTGCCCGCAAGCTAGCAACCGAAGCCGATTTATTATTGTTTGTCGTGGATGGTGATTTAACCCAATCCGAATACCAGCCCTTGCGAGCCTTGGGACGGATGGGCAAACGCTCCTTGCTAGTGTTCAATAAAACAGATTGCTATACAGCCAGCGATCAAGAACTGATTGAGCAACGGCTACAAGAACGGGTGCAGAACTGGATTCAGCCTGAAGATGTGGTTGCGATCGCAGCCCGTCCCCAACCGCTCCGTCTAGCGTCTGGCGAAATTCTAGAGCCAGAGCCCGATCTTGAAGCGCTGCTGCAACGCATCTCCCGGATTTTGCGGGAAGAAGGTGAGGATTTATTTGCAGATAATATCCTCCTCCAATCCCAACGCTTAGGCGCAGAAGCTCGACAACACATTGATCAAGAACGGCGTCAACAAGCCGACAAAATCGTTGATCGCTTCCAGTGGATCGGCGCTGGGGTCATTTGGGTCACCCCTGTTCCTGTGATTGATTTGCTGGCCACCGCCGCCGTCAATACTCAAATGGTGATCGAAATTGCCAAAATTTACGGCTGTGATCTGACCCTAGATCGGGCCAAGGATTTAGCCCTCTCCCTCGCCAAGACTATGGTAAGTTTAGGCATTGTCAAAGGGGCGATCGAAGTTTTTGCCCGAGCATTACAATTTAGTGTGGCGGGATTCGTTGTCGGCAAAACGATTCAAAGCGTGGGGGCTGCCTATCTAACTCGAATTGCGGGCAAGAGCTTTATTGAGTATTTTCGCAATGATCAAGATTGGGGCGATGGTGGAATGACGGAAGTGGTGCAGCGTCAATTTCAACTGCATCGCCGAGATCGATTTGTCAAAGCCTTTATCCAAGAAGCGTTCACCAAACTCCCTACCGAATTTGGGCGACGGGTGCAACATCAACTGAACCCGACCCGCTCTGACACAGACGTAGAAACGCGCTAGCCCATCGGTTGCCTCGGGTAGCTTTAACACCATGAGGTTATCCAACTTACGACCCATCTTGCGAAATCCGCATTAGAATAGGTTTAATATTCCCTTTATATTCTTTAGTGGATCAAGAATTGGGTGATGAGTGCCTCAATCTGAATGCATTTGGATCTAAGTCAGGGGTCCACCTCCTGTCCCGCTACAACAGCGTCGTCCTATGGAAACGTCTGAACCATCAAATCTACAAGAACCCGTTGAAAAACAAATCGCTGTAGCCGAGCGGTCTTTCAACTCCACGCTCAAGTCCTTCAAAAAACGGAGTGGTCGTAACTGGCTGATTGCGGGAGTTGTCCTTGTGGGAGCTGGGCTAGCCGTTTGGCGGTTTTGGCCGAGCGGTGATCCGTTAACGGGGCAACAACCTCCCCCTGGTGTCTTAGTCAAAATTCAGAAAGTCCAAACGAGTCCAGTTAAGGAAAGTTCAGCTTTCTTAGGGACCTTGGAAGCCAAGCAGGGGGTTGTCCTGCGGCCAGAAACTGAGGGTCGAGTTACGCAGATTTTTGTCTCATCCGGTTCTAGGGTCTCTCCGGGCCAGCCCATTGTTCAACTGAGTCCAGAAAAATCCCAAGCAGACTTCGGAGCAGCGGTCGCCAATGTGAATGTCGCCACTGCTGCCAGTAGCAATGCTCAAGCCCAGCTCCGAGCGATTGAAGCGGAGCGAGCCAGAGCCGTGGCTGAGCTGGAGCTGCAAAATACGGAGTTCCAGCGTACCCAAAGGTTAGTCAAGCAAGGGGTGTTAGCACAGCAAGTTTTGGATCAAGTCCGCCGCGATCGCACCTCTGCCCAAGCCGCCTTAAGAGCAGCAGATGAGCAAATTCGAGCCGCCAAAGCCAATTTATCCCAATCCAGAGCCAGCCTCAATCGGGCTAAGGCTAGTGCTTTGTCTGCCCGAGAAGACTTGCAAGATACTCGCATTACGGCTCCCATTGCTGGCATCGTTGGGGATATTCCGATCAAGTTAGGTACTTACGTAGAAGCTGGGGATACTCTGACCACCATTATCCAAAATCAGACCCTAGAGCTGAATCTTAATATTCCGATTGAGAAACGCGATCGGTTACAAGTGGGGTTACCGGTCGAACTCAGCCAAGCCCAATCGCAACAAATTTTAGCCACGGGTCGGATCAGTTTTGTCTCTCCTACGGTGAATAACGAGAGCCAATCTGTCTTAGCTAAAGCTAGCTTTGCCAATCCCAAAGGAACATTACGGGATAGTCAACGGGTAGAGGCCAAGGTGATTTGGCAAACGCGTCCTGGCGTTTTGGTGCCCACCACAGCGATCACGCGCCTGGGGGGTAAAGCCTTTGTCTTTATTGCCGATCAGCCACAACAACAGCAAGGTCAAGTCCCACCGATGGTGGCTCGCCAGCAGCCCGTCGAACTGGGTAGTATCCAGGGCAATGAATACCAAGTGTTGAGTGGCATTCAAACTGGGGAAACCATTGTTGTTTCAGGCTTGCAAAACTTAAAAGATGGTGCCCCGCTCTTAATCGACACGGGCAAGCCATCCGCAGGCCAACCCCCTCAGTAAGCGACAATATCTGTTGCTTTACTATTAATTCCTTTGAAACTTTCCCCCTTTCTCCGATTGATACTCTCTCCTTGGCTGTGCCTGCTGATTTATAGACCCTCCCCTAGCCACCGTCCTCTCCCCCTCTTATGCTTGTCAACTTTTTTATTAAACGGCCCGTTCTGACGACCGTTTGTGCCCTGATCATTCTAATGATGGGCCTCGTCTGTCTCCCCACCTTACCCATTGCCCAATATCCTGATATCAGCCCTAAGCAGGTTAGTATCCAGGCCAACTTTATTGGTGCCGATGCTGCCACCGTAGAAGATGGCGTCACCAGCATCCTGGAACGGGAAATCAACGGTGTTGAAGGTCTGCGCTATATGACCTCAAGCAGTAGCAACAGTGGCACTAGCTCGATTACCGCCACCTTTGAAAATAATCGGAACCAAGATTTAGCGGCTGTGGATGTGCAGAATCGAGTCTCTAGTGTGGAGTCGCAATTACCGACAGCCGTGCAGCAAACTGGCGTCCGAGTCAGCAAGCAGTCCAGCAGCATTCTGATGGGCTTTGGGTTGTTTAGCGAAGACGGTGAGTACGACAGTATTTTCCTCAGTAACTATGCTGATTTGTACCTGACTAACGCGCTCAAGCGGGTCAAAGGGGTGGGTAATGTCACCATTTTTGGTGAGCGGAAGTATGCGATGCGTTTATGGCTTGATCCAGAGCGCTTAGCTAAGCGGAGCCTAACGGGGCAGGATGTGGTTGACGCCCTGCGCGAACAAAATATCCAGGTGGGAGCGGGACAAATTGGTCAGCCTCCTGCTCCAGCCGGTCAACAGTTCCAAATTGACCTCCGGGCCGAAAGTCGGTTAACCAGTGCCGCAGAGTTTGAAGAGGTTGTGGTCGATGCCAATGAGGACAACCTGGTCAAACTCAAGGATGTGGGCCGTGTAGAGCTGGGCGCTGAGAACTACGGCTCATTCCTGCGGTTTCGGGGTATAGAAGCCGTAGGTCTAGGGATTTATCAAGTCCCTGGAAGCAATGCTTTAGAGGTCGCTCGTGGTGTAAAGGAAACCATGGCGAACCTGGCGCAAGATTTCCCGCCGGGAATGGCCTATGACATCGGCTTTGACACCACAGATTACGTGGAACAGTCCCTCAGAGAAGTGGTATGGACGCTGATTCAGGCGGTCGGACTGGTGGTTCTAGTGATCTTTATCTTCTTGCAAGATTGGCGGACGACCATTATTCCTGCTGTCACTATTCCCATTTCTCTGATCGGGACATTTGTGTTTGTTAGACTGTTTGGATTTTCCATCAACAGTCTGACGTTGTTTGGCCTTACCCTGGCCACGGGGATGGTGGTGGATGATGCCATTGTGGTGGTCGAAAATGTCGCCGCCAAAATTCAAAATGAGGGGATTAATCCCCGGCAAGCGGCGATTGTGGCGATGCAAGAGCTAACGGGGGCGGTCATCGCCACTTCTCTGGTCCTCATGGCCGTATTTGTGCCCGTCGCCTTTTTCCCCGGTACAACGGGGGCACTGTATCAGCAGTTTGCGTTGACCATTGCCTTTGCGATCGCACTTTCCACCTTTAACGCGCTCACTTTGACTCCCACCCTCTCGGGATTACTCCTGCGCCAAAATCCCAGCATCCCTCGCTGGCTAGCCCCTGGTTTCAACTGGTTCAACCGCCAGCAAGATCGACTGCGCCACGGCTATGGCAATATTTTGGACTGGATGAATCGGTTCAAATACTTAGTGCTGGCTATTTTTGCGGCCCTGCTAACCTTTACAGCGTGGCTCTATACCACCGTCCCTTCAGCCTTTCTTCCAGAAGAAGATCAAGGCTATTTCATCACCATTGTTGGTGCTCCCGATGGCGTGTCTCTGGAGTACACCAGTGATGTGATGAGAAAAATTGAAGAGACGATGCTACCGATTCCTGAAGTGCGGGCGACCTTCGCAGTTGGGGGATTTAGCTTTAGTGGCAATGCTTCCAATAATGGTATTGTGTTCACCACCTTGAAACCCTGGTCAGAACGACGTGCCCCTGAACAGAAAGCTCAGGCCATCATTAGCCGAGTCCGAGGTCAGCTATTTCAAATTCCTGAAGCTCGCATTTTAGCCATTAACCCACCTGCCATCCGCGGACTCGGCAGCTTCGGAGGTTTTACGTTCCAGCTTCAAGACCGTTCGGGGAATCTGAGCTTGGATGAATTGGTTGGCAACATGGGCAAATTATTGGGTGCTGCCAACCAGCATCCGGCCTTAGAAGGTGCTTTTACTACCTATGGGGCTAATACGCCACAGATCAAAATTGAGGTCAATCGCAAACGGGCCAAAGCCCTGCAAGTGGATGTTGATGAAATTTTCAACACCTTGCAGATCTATCTAGGATCTCGCTACGTCAATGACTTTAGTCTGGGTCGTCGCACCTATCGGGTCTATGTCCAAGCCGATCAGCAGTTTCGCTCCAATCCAGATGATATTGGCAAACTGTATGTGCGCTCCAATACCGATCAAATGATTCCCCTCAGTAACTTGGTGACGATGACTTCGGTAACAGGTGCCCAAACCATTAATCACTACAACCAGTATCGTTCGATTGAGATTAATGGAGCAGCAGCACCGGGAGTAAGTTCCGGGCAAGCCTTGAAAGTGATGGAAGAAATAGCCGCAGAAGTGCTACCCCCCGGTATGGGTTTTGAGTGGTCAGGCGTGTCCTTAGAAGAAATCGAGTCCGGTGGCCAAGCGACCATTATTTTCAGTTTGGGTTTGGTGCTCGTGTTCCTGGTGCTCGCCGCCCAGTATGAAAGCTATGTGGATCCGACTATCATCATGCTCTCGGTCCCTCTGGCGGTATTAGGCGCATTAGCAGCACAAATCTTGCGGGGATTCCCCAATGATATTTACTGCCAAATTGGTTTAGTGATGTTGATTGGCCTGGCCAGTAAAAATTCCATTCTGATTGTTGAATTTGCCAATCAACTGCGAACGGAAGGGTTATCCATCCCCAAAGCTGCGCTGCAAGCGGCTCAACAGCGACTCCGGCCAATTTTGATGACGGCCATTTCTACCCTGAGCAGTATTTTTCCCCTAGTGGTGGCTTCTGGAGCTGGCGCGGGTAGTCGTCAATCACTGGGAACGGCGGTCTTCGGCGGCATGTTTATTGCCACATTCCTGAGTCTATTTGTGGTACCGATTCTGTACATCCTTATCAAGGGCTTCAGCGATCGCACCTCTCCCAGCCCTGCAGCCCTGCCCCCAGCCGCAGATATTCAGGAAGCGGATGAGCAAATTACCGTGATTGCCAAGCATCGTTAGCTCACCCGTTCATTTTTTAACTCAGGGCTAGCGCTAACTTGGCCCAATCACTGTTCAGTCACTTTGTTGATGTCTGGCCTTAACCTCACAGGCACATTTTTATGGAAGGGGGTGGCGCTGATGCGATCGCAATGCCGGGCACCCGTGAGTAAATTCAGGAGTGGACCATAGCAAATGCGCTGACCCTTGGCATCGGGATAATCCAACCCATAACCGTGGGGCAAACTCACCACGCCAGGACGGAGGGTATCACACAGTTTTACCTGTACCGATAATTCTCCCCAGGGCGATTCACAAAGCGCAGGGTCCCCATCGGCTAGATCTAAAGCGGCTGCATCTGTGGGATGAATTTTGAGCACCCCTTCGGCATCGCTCTGCCGCCATTGGGGGTTACGGTAGATGGTATTGGCGTTATACATGCGGCGTTCGCCCGCAATCAGCATGAAGGGGTAATCGGGCCAGGGATTCGCGGATTGCAGTGCCCGCAACTCCTCCAGGAGTTCAGGAATCGCCAACCGCACCTTCTGATCTTTGTATCCCATCAACGACCAGGTCTCCTCGTATCGATGCTGACTAATGGGTGTGCCACTATGATCGTGCAAGATGCGCTGAAATAAAGCTTCTGCCAGTCTTCCCCCTCGTCCGGGTAATCCCGTTCGGGCCACGGCTTCGCCATGTTGCTGCACATAGAGCTGACTGACCCCCCAAAATGGTGCAGTACTCTCGTCGGGTAAGGTTTTGCCTAAGGATCCTTGCAGGGCAAAGGCAACGGTGCGTCGCAGTTTAGGTTGGAGGACCATTGCTGTTACCAAGGCAACCCGATACATGCTAAGCTGGGGCCACCGCCCATGCCAACGGGCCACCCGCTCTAACAACGGATAGCGTTCTGGAATCGCCCCAATTGCTACCGCCAATCGTCGATAGATTTCTGATTCTGGAAGGGTATCGGCTAAAGGGGCAAACAAGGGTTTGCGTAGGTGAAAGGCATTGGTAGGAAACTCCAAATTAAAGAAGGCCGCCTCCCATTTTTCAAACTGAGACGCAGCGGGCAAAATGTAATCCGCATAGCGAGCCGTTTCCGTCATTGCCACATCCACGACCACGAGCAGATCTAGCTGGGTAAACGCCCGTTGATAGGCTTGGGTATCGGCACCGGACACTACAGGATTGGCGCTATCAACCATTAAGCCCCGGATTCGCTGGGGATGGTCCGACTCAATTTCAGCGGGTAATACATTCGGGGGAAAGAGTTGGGCAATTTCAGTAATGCCCGTGACCATCGTTTTGCGAAGGGCCTGGGCATCGGAATGTCCCACCCAAGGCAGAAAAAAAGTATGGAAGTTATTGCTACCGGATTTGCCCAAGTTACCCGTTAGCAGAAAGAGCAGTTTCTCTAGATAGGAATTGAGGGTGCTGTTGAGGCTTTGCTGCAATCCCAAATCCACCCGAACAGTGGCAGACTCAGCGCAAGCAAATCGGCGCACGGCCTCATGGACCTGCTCGGCCTCTACCCCAGTCCGTTCAATATGGTCAGCAATCGGAATCGTTTGAAGGCAAGCTCGCACCTCTGCAAATCCAACCGTATGTTCCTTGATAAAGGCTTGGTCTTCCCAGCCTTCCTGTACTAGAATCGCCAGCATTGCTGATAGTAAAAACGCATCGGTTCCAGGCCGCAATTGCAGATGAATATCCGCCAATTCTGCCGTTTCTGTCCGACGCGGATCGATCACAATTATGGTTCGTTGTGCATCGTTGGCAAGCCGTTTGAGGGTGGGGCGGGCATTGCGTATGCCGTGGGCCTGCCAAGGATTGGTGCCAATAAATAACACACACTCTGCCTGCTCAATATCTTCGGTAGTATGGCAATGTTGGCGACCAAACAGCTTGCCATTGACCCAAAAGTCCCCGGTTTTTTCTTGGGCAAGGGCGGAATAGTAGTAGGGAATTTCCAAGGCATTGCGAAAGGTGCTGCTATACATGGAGCCAAGGTGATTGCCTTGTCCACCCCCGCCATAAAAGGCGAGGCATTCTTTGCCGTAGGTCTGCTTTAACTCCAGCAGGCGGGCAGCAATTTCGGCAATGGCCGTCTGCCAGTCAATAGGTTGATAGGAACCATCCTCCTGGCGTTTAAGCGGTTGGGTAAGGCGGTCGGCGTTGTTTTGATAGTGATCGAGTTGGGCGGCTTTTTGGCACATATAACCCGCACTGACGGGGTGGTTTTTGTCGCCTCGAATCTTGGTGAGATGGCCATCTTCGACTTGGACCAGGAGGCCACAGTTGCGGGAACATAAAATACAAGCCGTCGGCTGCCAATCGGTCATGATTCAGGTTTAACAGAGGGGAACTACTGTCAGAATAGGGTCCTTTGCGCCGTAATCCAATGCCCTGTGATATCCCTCTTCTCTGGCAACAGAGACAGATCACGGTGGAGCCTAGAGCCGCAATGTTTAGATAGAGCTGAAGTCGCCATCCGAATAAACTTCGCAGATAATGAATTCAAGTGAGTAAGGGTTATCTCCATGCAGCGATTTAACGTGTTTTTGCCTGTCCTGGTTATAGGGGGCGCTATAGTGATGGCTCAGCCCGCTACTGCCGCTCTTACGGGAGCTGAGGTGAATCAAATTGCCAAAGCGTCCACCATTTTGGTGAAAGGCCAAAACCCTGGATCGGGGGTCTTGGTGGGGCAAAAGGATAACACTTACTTTGTCCTGACGGCAGAACATGTAGTCGCCACACCCGACGAGTATCACATCGTCACACCAGATGGGGCGGAACATGCCTTAAATTATCAAGCGGTGCAGAAGCTGCCGAATGTGGATTTGGCACTGGTGAGGTTTACGAGTCAGCAGTCTTACCCGTTGGCAAAGCTCGGAAACTCGGATCAGTTAACGGAAGGCGATAAGGTCTTTATTGCGGGTTGGCCTTCTTCGGGGGTTGCCTTACCTCATATCTATCAATTCACCTCTGGCGAAATTTCCGGCCTGCCACCCCAATCCATTGGCAAAGGCTACAAGATGGTCTATACCAATGTCACCCGCGCGGGGATGAGTGGGGGGCCTGTCTTTAATGACGATGGCAAAGTGGTGGGGATTCATGGCTTGGCCGAAGGTAGAGAGGTGGTCTTGCCGGGTTATCAAGGAGACCGCAGTGTGATTAAGGCTGGGTTCAATTTGGGAATTCCCATCAATACGTTTGTGCGGCTATCTAAAAAGATGGAGACCAAGCCCCAGGCCACTCCCCAACCCATTCCGTCACCGATTCAAGAATCAACGGCGGTAGCACAAGTAATTGATGCCCCTGCTCTCCCGGCCCTCCCCAGAGGTCCAAAGGTTACCTTTGATCGCCCACCTCAGCTTGTCGGCACTTCTACAACGAATCGAGATGCGCGATCTTTAGGGGCAACTTACTTCTTTACAATTGATATTCCGCCAGATGCTGCTCAACCGTTGCAAAAGGTGGAGTTTGTTCTCAAGCAAGGGGTTCAATATCCCCGTTTTAAGGCGACTTCAGTGAAAGCGTTTGAGGGGACAAAGCGGAATAAAGGTGAGGCGTTGCCGATTAATATCGTGGTCAGTGACCCATCTATTCGGACTTTGACGGTGACGTTTGATCAACCTGTTGCTCCAGGTCGGACGATTACAATGGCCGTTCGCCCAGTGCGAAATCCTTCGGTGGGAACCTATATGTTTGAGGTACGAGGAACGCCTGCTGGTTCGACTGCTGAAAGCCAATATTTAGGTATTGGTCGTCTAGACTTTTCACGCAGTTCGTTGGGGAAATAACAAATAGAGAATATGATAGCTGTCTCAGTACTGTAGGAAGGGTTGCTCAGAACATTAACCAACAGTGAAGTGTTTGTGTACAGAGCAATTCAATCTGTTTGTGGCCCTGGGAGTACAGAAAAAGTCCACAAATTATGTGGTCTAATATGACCGGTGGAAGTATGAACTTCTATACAATTATTTGAGCAAATCTTAGGATCTTCATTCCATAGGCTGTAATGGCAAATGAAAGAAATAGATAATAAGCTGAAATTAGCATCTAGCCAATATAATGCTGGTGAATCTCATTTAAGAGCATCTATCGATTTGATACAGTGTTGCCTCACAAAATTGGCGAATTGCTCAAACTATGAGTTATATGGTTCATTTAATGGTTCCGCCAGAATTGATTACTTTGCCTTTTCACATAACAATGAGTTCTCACGTCCCATCAGAGATGACTTATTTATCAATGAATATCGTGATTTCCATGAGCTATATATTTGTATAATCGAGACTTTGAATCAGAAAAGTTCTCTTAGCAGAGCAGAGGAAAGTGACATAACAAATTAGTTTATACCTCTGTTATGTCTTTTGCTTCCTGCATTGATTTATGGAAAAGAGGCAGTCGAAAAACTCCTGGGACATTTTTTGAGATCTTTATGGCAGCCCTATTACCCTATTAAAAGAGTATCTTCCCCAATATATTTTTTCAAAGCACATATCTCTGAACGATGACTTAGGAGAAGATAGTGCTGGTGTTGCTGAGAAAGTGAGCTTGTCTACTGATCTAGTTATTTCTTCTCCAGAACTAAATAGAAGTGCAGTTGTACCTCTTAAAATAACTACAAGAGAGAGAATCGTTCAACCTTTTGCACATCAGAGAATACTGGATTCTGCCTTTGGCAGTGGTCATTATAAGTCATTCCTAGCCTGCACAAGTGAGACTCAGATGGATCATAGATCTCGTTCAGTGAAGCAAGTTTGTGTTCCAGGTACATTAAAGCTATTTAAAAAATATTTAGGAGACATTGAAGGCATGTACTATTGCGATGTCCCCGAGAGATATAGTGCTCCAGACATACAAAAGATTATCTACTACCAGCTCAAAACAGGGTGCCAGTGGCATCTCCTACCTCATGATTTTCCACCCAGTTCAACGGTGTACGCCTACTTCAGCAAATGGCAACG
>JANQPU010000307.1 GCA_028285315.1 Acaryochloris sp. IP29b_bin.176 | reverse complement strand
GGAGCAGTTGCTGCAGTCGGAGGTGATTGAGGGCGATGCCCTCAGAGAAATGCTGGCCAAGGTCCATCCTGATGTACATACCCAACCCCCTGAAGAGCAGGAGCCAGTGGCTGTCTAGTTCTGGCAAAGATCAACAAAAGCCCTCCCCTAAGCGTGGGGAAGGCTTTTGTTTAGTAGCTGATATTAGCGATTAACTAACTCACGGAACCATTCATCTTGGCGAAAATCAACGAAGTGAGCGTCGCTACGGGCTTGTTCTCGGAAGCTGGGATTCAGTTTGATCGCTCGCTCCAGATTTTCTAAGCTTAAGTCTATCTGTCCCTGGAGGACGTAGCACACCGCTTTGCCATAGTAGGCATTGGGATAGTCAGCGTTAATCTCTAGGGCTTTGTTTAGGCTGATCAGCGCTTCGCGATCGCGTTCCAGTTTGATCAGGGCATATCCTCGATAACTCCAGGCTTTATAGGCTTCAGGCTTATGCTGAACAGTATGGTCAAAGGACTCAAATGCTTCTTCATAACGTTCCAGAACTTGTAAGGCTAACCCTCGATTCAGCCAGGCAGCAGCATCCTCGGTTTCGTGCTGAACAACATGATCAAACGAGGCAAAGGCATCTTCATGGCGTTGTAGCGTACCCATGACAAATCCCCGATTCATCCAGGCATCGCGATGGTTGGGGTCAATGGCAATGACGCGGTCGTAGGCGGCAATGGCTTCATCCCATCGCTGGAGACGTTCGAGCAGTGCACCACAGTCTAGCCAAATCTGTGTTTTTTCAGGCTGCAGTTTCGCCGCTTCCTTCAGCGCGGCTAAAGCCCCCTCATACCGTTGAAGTTCTTTCAGTAATTGGCCCCGGCGTTGCCAGAGTTCGGAATTCTCTGGGGTTAACTCTATCGCCTTATCCAGCGAACCAACCGCATCTTCCAGTTGCTGCAATCCGATTTGAGCTTGGGCTCGCTGACACCAGAGTTGAGGATCATCGGTTTTTAACGCTAGGGCCTGATCATAGGCAGACAGCGCCTGCCTAAAGTTACTGTCTGCTAGCAGTTCATCTCCTTGCTGGATATAGTCCGCAACATCCAAGAATAGATCGGGATGATTGGCCTGTAATCGTTCTAAAGGAGTCAGGGCAGTCTGCAATTTCTCATTCATTTCAGCGACGGCATCTCCTGCAAGTTGGACTGGAGATAGGGCTGCCAGTTGCTTAAGGATCTGATCCTTTCGAGTTTGGGCTTCTGTGGCAATGGCAGCTAGATCCTGTTCTGTTTTAGCTTCTAAAGCTTGTAGGGCTTGCTGTGCCTGATCTTGAGAACCTTGTAAATTGGTTTTCAAGTCTGCCAGTTGACTGGAAACTTGTATGGTTAAGGCTTGTAAATCTTGAACAGTCTGCCCTTGCGTCGTCTGCACCTCTGTTTTTAAGTCTGCGAGTAGGGTGGTGGCATTATCTGTGAGGGCCTGTACATCTGCTAGGGCATTAGTCTTTTCAGTGTCTAACTGAGCTCTGTAGTTAAACAGTTGGGTCGTAAATTCAGACTCTTGTACCTGTAGTCTCTGCAGCATTTCGCTGGCTTGGGTTTGGAAGGTTTCTTGTGCCTCCGTGAGCTGGCGAGTAATTTCGGTGCCGACTTGTTTGAGGCGCACGAGGAAGGATTCCTTTTTCTCGTTGGCCTTCACTTGGAGTTGATTTTCAATATCGGCCAGTTGAGGTGTGAAATCACTTTCAAGTTGTTTGAGATTTTGCAGGATCAATTCCCACTGCTTACGGGCTTCCTGCTGGAGGTCTGACAGTTGGGTGACATATTCTGCTTTGGATGTGGCGAGATAGCCAATTAAAGTTTCTTTCTCAGTTTGGGCAACGGCTTGCAGGGCCGCCATTTGTGGCCCAAAATCATTGCTCATCTTTTCAACACGGGTCAGGATCTTTTCCTGTTCCCGTTCGCTACTGTTAAGTAGCTGGGACAGTTGCGCTTTAAAGTCCGTCTCAGACAATTGCAAACGCTCAAGAAAAGCAGTTTTCTGGGTTTGAGCATCGGTCTCAACGGTAAAAAGCTGAGGTTCAATCTCTTCACTAAGTTGTTTGAGATGGGTCAGAACAGTCTGTTGTTCAGCTCGTAGTTCAGTCTCTAAGGCGGTAAATTTGGCAGCAGAGTCAGATTCAAAGGTTGTGATCGCAGCTTCTGTATCCGTTAAAGACCCTTCTAGCTTTTGCAGAATCTGCTGTTGCTTCGCGGAGAATTCCGTTAGCATATCCGACAAGCGCTGGCGCTTACTCGTCAAGTCTTGATGAAACTGTTCAGATTCTTGATGTAAATCAGCATCGAGGTCTTCTGCCTTTTGCAGAATCACCTCAACCGCATCAGCCGCATCAGCCAGATGGCCCTTTAAATCTCGCATCTCCCGCAGATGCTTTTGCACCACCTCGGCAACTTCATGAACCACAGCCCGCCGGAGGAGGATTAGGCTTGCGATAGCAGTTGCCAAAATCAATCCCAGAACTACCAAAAACCAGTTAAATAACTGTGTGGTTTGATTGACCGCTTGGGCTGCTTCGGCCTGGGCTTGTTTTTGACCTTCCCGTTCCTGTTGGAGTTCTTGCAAAAGACGCTCAATCTCTTGTGGGCCCGCAGAGGCGGCGTTCGGTGATGAAGGAGACTGGGCCAGTGCAGGGCTCAGTAACAAGGTAGAAATGACAACGCTATGCCAAATCGATTTGCCGAGAGTTTTGGGTTTCATCAGACCTTCCTCACCTGGGTGGGGTTTGCGATCGCCTTCTTTACAAGGTAATCAAAATGACTAGGTAATCAAAATTGTGACGGGTGTTTGCTGTGTTCCTATCATAGTAGTGGTCTAGGGAGCAAATTCTGTCCACTCGCTCGTCCCAACCATAAAAAGACCAGATTGTTGTGTCGCTACCCTTGAATCGCGGTTAGCGGTGTTGCCATAGATAAAGTCTGGCAGTGTCATTTTATTCTTTAATCTGGATAAAATTTGCCATAAAATAGCACAGTGGCTAGACTTGGGCTTTACAGTTTACAAGAAATTCAAGGCCAATTTTGCCCAGAGTTTGAGTGTATCGTATTTCTCAATGGCAGCCTGCACTGCCCACTTTAATGTATAGCGCCAGCAAATCTGTTCTGCTCCTTCAACCCCTAAAATTTCAGGCCCAAGTATGGACAACAGCTCTGCAATCTCAGCAGATTGACGTCATTGAAGAACCTGCCGAAATCAATTTTTCGCAACTCGCAGGTCAGCGAGACGCTATCGAACGCGCCAACATTGGCTTGCTGTTAGTGGATCTTGGGGCTCAACGCCTGAATGCATTTGATATCTGTCGGTGGTATCGGCAGAATTATCCCGATTTAAAATTAATTTTGACCGCAGGATTACGCAAAAAAGTTCTGATTACAGAGCGGCGCTTAGCGCTAGAACAGGGCGCGGAGGATTTCTTTCCTGGATTTCAGCAAGATAATATCTTGCCTGCGGCCATTAGTCGGGTCAGACGCATCCTGGAAATTTTGAGATACCACCCGTTGGATGAAAAAGATCTGATTGATGATCTGATGGCGTTCTATCATCACGGTGCCGTGCCTGCTTACAAATTACCCACCCCCACGCAACTGACCTTCTCCACAACCAGACAAAGCTGTCCCATAGATGTTGAAGATCACCCTCAAAATCCCACCATCATCTTGCCTGAACGCGCCTATTCAGTGCAGCGGCTACCGAACCAGGAACAGCCTCAATCCATCCCTCAGCCCGCTGCCCTTAAAAAAACCAAACTGAGTAAGCTCTACCTGAAAGCATCGCTCGTAACATTGCTTCTCCTGATTGCTGGCTTTTGGGGATGGCTACGCTCGCCCCAACTCCAACTCAGCCCCAGCCAAGGTGCTGCGACCCTGGCACTGACGCCTACGTTTGCGGAGGTCCCTGATGTCCCAGAAGGTCTATACAACTACGGGGGCAGCGCCACCTGGGCTTTGATCCGCCCCAAAGTTGAAGATGCGATCGCAGATGTTTATCCCAATCTCCAACTTCGTTACGTTGAAACCACCATGGGCACTCCTGGTTCTGGTCAGGGCATAAAGATGCTCTTGGACGGGAAAATTGACTTTACCCAATCAACCCGCCCCCTCAAAGATGAAGAATATGCCATCGCCCAAAAACGAGGGTTCAAGCTAACACAGCATGTTATTGGCATCGATGGTATCGCGGTGGTGGTTCATCCGTCGCTAGACATTTCAGGGTTAACGGTCCCGCAACTCCGGCAGATTTATTTAGGTTCTGTTAGCAACTGGAATCAGCTCGGGGGACCTGATCGAGAAATTACTCCGTTTTCTCGTCAGGCAGGGGATGCGGGAACAGCCGATTATTTCCAGTCGTATATTCTTCAAAATGAAGCCTTTAGCCCGTCAGTACTTCCGGTTTACTCTAGTACGGATGCCTTGCGTCAACTCAATCGCAACCCCGGCGGTATTTATTATGCATCAGCAGCGGAAGTGCTCTATCAGTGCATTGGCAAGCCACTTCCTTTGGGACTCAGTCCAGATCAGCTGATCCCACCACAGCTCGGTTCAAGAGTGGCGGCGGAAGATTGTCCTCCCACCCGTAATCAGCCTAATCTTGCAGCTTTTCGGGATGGTAGTTATCCCATTACCCGCCCGCTCTACGTCATTGTCAAAGAGAATAAAGATCGAGAACAGTTGATCGGCGAAGCCTATACAGACATGATGCTGAGTGAGCAGGGACAGCAATTAATCGAAGCAGCGGGCTTTGTTAGGATTGAGTAACCTGAGATGGAATCCCTTGGGTGCTTCCTAGCATTGAATACCAAGCTTGGATAGGTGCGAACGTTTCAGGTGTTGTCTTTATCCCGGTGCACTGTCTCTGGAGAGAAGGCGGGTAAACATACCGCAATATATTCAGCACCGTTGGGCGTGCTGTAGCGGATCCATTCATCGGGTTCGGTAACAATGGCTTGGCCTGCATTTACCTCCAATACCCCACCTTCATATTCAACTCGCAATTGCCCTTGCAGCACAACAGTCATCTCCTGAAATTCAGGACATTGCCCCGGTTCTTGCCAACCTGCGGGGGAAACCATGCGGGCCACGCTGATCTGGTCATGCTTGGAATTGACCCGCCCAAAAAATTCTTCTATTCGTTTGGGTTTATTCCCAGCGGCAGTGATGATGGTGGGCTGACCAATCAGGGTAGGCATAGCACTCTCCTTTAGAGCTTGGGGACAAAATGATAGCTCAGGAAACTCGTCCCATATATTCAGCCAGATTTTTGGATTATCAGCATATTTCTGAAATGCTTCTGCATCTTGCGTCGTCCACGATCTCAATTTGTATCCTGGTATCCGAAGTAGGCTGAGCAAGCCATTCATTGCCAAAACTTAAGCTCAAAGCAGTTAAGCAGCCGTATTCATCAATGTCATGAGTGTTGCTGTTGATAAAGCACAACAAATATTTCATCCGTATCAGTATGCACATGCCACTTTGCGATCGCTCCTCGCATCACCCGAATTTCAACCTGATTTCCGTTAAAGCTGTCTACAAACTCGCTGGTCCAAGATGAAGGGCTATCTGACAATCTTTAGGCAATTTCTGACACATTCATCACGATTGCAGCCTCCACGCTTCTCGATACTCTTCCTTGTCAAGATAACAAGGGTTGAACGACAAACAACACCTCAAAGACGACTCATTGCACCGTAAATACTGGCAGAAAATAGGCCGATTTTAAATCTATGCCCTATTCTTCTTCCTTTGGGAAAAAGGGTTGTGCCGCATCAAGATCCACGAAGTAGGCATCATCCCCATCTCGAATAACCCGTTTACGCAATCGAGGAAATTCGCCGATTTCAGCATGCCTTCGTTCACCCCCCATTAGATAGACCAGATCTTCATCAAATGGATTGCGGAGATGATGGGCGACAGAGGGCGTGGGAAAGCCCATGAAATCTCCTGGACCCACTTCATATTCTTGATTGTCAATTTCGGCAACTCCGCGCCCAGAGAGGATATAGACAAATTCCTCCTCGTGATGGTGAGCATGGTAAATAAAGGATTCTTTGCCTGGTGGAACCCGACTGATGCGGAGGACAGCTCGCTGAAGTCCTACGCTAGCCCCTAAATCGCGCATGTGGATTTCAGAACTGGGGTTTAGAGGGTGATGAAAGACAAACTCCGGTGTTTCCTCAATAGCGTCAGCTCCTAGGAGATGGGGATTGGTTTCAGTCACTTGAGCCTCCTGTTTGAGGTTGAGATTTATGCAGTGAATCAGCGCTGAATTGTGCCAAGATCACCCTATCAAGGCGCAGGTTGACCCCGCTCAGATTCTTGAATGATTTCAGGTTCAGCCTCAGCCGCCTTGAGCCATTCCTGCATGCCAGAATGCTCGAAGATGGTGCTGATATAGTCTTGGGCAATCTGAGGCAAAGACACCCCATAGGTGGCAAATCGAGAGGCCACAGGGGCATACATGGCATCTGCAATAGAGAATTTTCCAAATAGCCAAGGTCCGTCTTGGCTGTAATTTCGGCGGCAAGATTCCCAGACAGAGAGGATCCGTTCAATATTGGCTTGACAGACAGCAGAAGGTTCAACTCCTACCCGTCGAGCCCGACAGTCCATGGGCATTTCATACCAATTCGCGTCTTAAACTGTAATTCTCATGTGAGGGAAATTAGTCATGGAGGTCAACTTCTCTGGCAAGTCCATGAGTTCTTTGAGTCCCTG
>JANQPU010000286.1 GCA_028285315.1 Acaryochloris sp. IP29b_bin.176 | reverse complement strand
CTGGCCCATACGGTGTGCTGTTTTCTCAACCACCAAGCGGGGCGGGAGTTGCTGCACTTTGACACGCTTGTCATTGATTAGTCGCACATCGCCTAATGTTGGGGCAAAACACGCTCTGCCTAACTGTGGCCGAGGTCACACAGTGGATTCTAGAAATGCATCGCACCATTAGGAAAAGAGTTCTCTGATAGCATTGGGAGAGAAAAGACAGTAGTCTTGAATTCCACTCAAATCAATGGCGATCAAAGTTGGCAATCCGGTTCCCAATGTTTCTCTTCAAACTCAGGCTGGAGAAACAGTAAGCTTAAAGAACCTATTGGGACAAAAGATAGTTGTTCTTTACTTCTACCCTAAAGATGACACACCTGGCTGCACGAAAGAAGCCTGTGGCTTTCGAGATAGCTATACCGTTTTTCAAGAAGCAGGGGCAGAGGTAATCGGCGTCAGTAGTGACACTCCCACTTCTCATCAACAGTTTGCCAACAAATACCAGCTCCCTTTCACCTTATTGAGTGATGCTGCAAATCGTGCCCGTAAAGCATTTGGCGTCCCCTCAACCTTAGGGCTACTACCGGGACGTGTCACCTACGTGATTGATACAGACGGTGTTGTTCGCCATATCTTTAACTCGCAGATGAATTTCCAAGGCCACATAGACGAATCCCTCAAGATTGTCCAATCATTGGCGAATCAAACTTGATCAATGCCAGTGGCACTGCACCCCTCTCCCAGTGACTGTTTGAGTGATTCAATTAGTCCAGACTATAGACTGACCAGTCCACTGTTTAGGAGGTTGATAGCAAGACAAACTGGCGTCGGCGCGACCATTCTAAAATGCCTTGCTGTTCCAGATCACCAATGAGTCGAGTCGCTGTCACTCGAGTGACATTAGCTATTTCTGCCAGCTCTTGATGAGTCATCGGCAGGGTCGTGCATATCCCCGCAGGTGTCACATGACCAAATCGCTGGGCTAGCCATTTCAGCAAACTTAAGAGCCGATCATCAGCCCGCTTGATACTAATGATTTTGAGCAGAATGGTGAGTTGTTGAGCATGGCTCAGAATGGCTTCTGGGTTATGCCATTGAGTGATTGTGAGCGGATATGCTTCTACCGTCCCCAAACTCTGAATAACATAGGGCGTGACATTGGACAACGACTGCCCCACAATATCTCTCTCTCCCCAAATTCCCAGAGTGGTAATATTACCATTCAGGTCCCAAGTGTAGGACCGAACTAGCCCCCGCCCAATTTGCCACAATTCTTTCGACTCAGAGGGTAATAAAGCCCGATCCCGGAAGCAAGTCGATGACGCATCATCGGATGGGGAACGCCTGCATGGAGTGAGTGATGCAGTGGAGAGTGAAGAAACCATCTGACAACCAACTTAGTGATACTAGTGTGGAATTACACGGGGCAATAATCTAGATTTTTAGCCAGGATAGGAGACTGAGCCTCCATTTGCCAGAAGTCCAGAATTTGCTCGGCTACGGGTTGAGAATGGAAACAGTGGAAAAAATGGTGCCCCCCCTGGCATTGCCAAATGCGATCGCATCCTTTCATCCAAGGCTGCCATTCCTGCAACGCCCGATTATCTACCACCGCATCATTTTGACTGCCGCAGATCAGGAGCGGAACAGAGACCTCACTGGGAGGTAGGTTATAGCGCTGAAATAGAGAGTGAGGTGAAGGGGACACCAACATGTCCTGTTCTAACAGGCGAGTCAGGTAGCACGTAACCGTCTGGTTTTGTTCGCCAAATAAATCAGGAACCAGTTGAGTCAAAACACTCCGCCGACTACTGGGGACCAACTGCAAATGGAAATAGTAATGCGCAATCCAATCTAAAGTCGCCCATGCCCCCACCCCTAATAAGGTAAGCGAACGAATATTTTGCGGACATTGACGGGCATATACCAAACTCACCAACCCACCCGTTCCGTGACCCATCAAGTGGATGGGATGGTCACAATTTTGGATATAGTCATGCAGCAGATCCACTGCTGCACTGAGGGAACTGGGTTCATCCTCAGATTGTTGATACTGCCACTGGGCAATAGTTATATGCTTGCTCAAGTGTTTCAGCAGGGGTTGGTCAAAACGCTTGAGATAGGGGCTAGTGGTCGCCCAAACGACATCAATAGAGTGAGACATTTTTTCTTCACCGTTGTAATTTACAGGCAGTCAGAATCGTTGAAATAAAGGGCCAGGGAAATATGCCCTGACCCAGGTGTTGGAACCTTTGGAACTTTACAGTCCAAATTCAGCTTTGACTTGGGCAACCCAGGCTTCAATCCGCTCATCAGAGAGTTCCGGTTGGTTATCTTCATCCAAGGCTAATCCACAAAACTTACCTCCTCTATCCGCTTTAGACCCATCAAATTGGTACCCCTCTGTCGACCAATACCCCACCGTTTGGCCTCCCTTCTCAGTAATTTTGGCTTCGATCATCCCGATCGCATCCATAAAGTTGTCGGCATAGCCAATCTGATCACCCGTGCCAAAGTAAGCAACTTTCTTGCCAGAAAAATCAATGCTGTCGAGATTGGGGAAAAAGGCATCCCAGTCACTTTGTAGTTCGCCGATATCCCAAGTGGGACAACCAATTAGCAAATAAGGATAACTGGAAAAATCCTCATTTTCAGCATCCAGGATTTCTATGAGTGTCACGACATCTTCACCCCCAAAAACCTCCTGGATTTTTTCGGCAGCTTCTGCCGTTTTTCCTGTGGTTGTGCCAAAAAACATTCCAATTTGCGACATACAGACTCCAAGTATTACTACACAAAAGACTAGGTTTGGTTACGATGAAAGAGGCAAGAGCGTGAAGCGCCCAGGTTGTTCACGCTCTTACCGTGGCGCTCTTATTCAACGTGATCGAACCGATAACAGATTTACGCCTACTCCGTACTCGCTGCCTGTGCAGGTGGTGCAGTAGACTGTATCGGTGCCATAGCATTCGTCGTCGACTTGGGTTTGGCAGTGGTAGCTGGAGCCTCGTAGGTCAACGAATTGAGAAATTTTTCCACATTCCTGAAGTCATAGCCTAGACCTCTAAGAGCATGCCAAAGATGACCTTGGAGGAAATAGAAGGCCAAGATATAGGTCGTGTTGGCAAGCCAGCACCGGGCAGAATGGATGCCATATGGAAGCTCTACCGTATCTGCAAAATAGGGAGTGATGCCAAACTTGATTTGCAGGGCAGGCCCATAAAACTCTTCTGGCCACACATAGGTATTGACAGAACACCAATAGGCGGAGAGAAAACCGAAGAAAGCCACTGCTCCCAATGAATAGGACAGAATTGCTTCCCCATTGACAACGACTCGTTTCTTGGCCCAAGGCAGCATAGGGACAAGCAAGTGAAAAATCCCACCGGCAATATCCAATAAGGCAATGAAAATATGGCCACCAACAATATCTTCCAAATTGTCGACACTATCAAAATGGGTTTGATAACCAAAAATTACGGCAGGATCAAGAGTCGGATCCGTCACCAATCTGACTTCTTGCAGGTCGGGATCATAGAGCCCTCCCCAAAACATGGCCCATCCTACAAATAAGAGGGTATATAGACCCAAAATGAGCAGATGATGGCCCAGTATTCGACTGAGTTGAGTCGTGTTGTCCCATTCGAAATGGTAAGTGCGAGCGGCACCAGAGGCATCGCTTAAATCATGGGGCGCTTTCAGGATATGAAACAGTGCCCCTGCCCCTAATACAGCCCCCGCAATAATGTGGACCATACCGACAGCAACAATCGTTTTAGGATCATCCAGCACGCCTCCCGCACCAATACCAATCCCTTCAGCTGCCAAGTGTGGGAGGAGAACCAACCCCTGATCCCACATCGGTGAATCAGTGGTATAGCGGCCCAATTCAAATAAAGTAAAACCACCGGCCCAAACGGATATCAGTCCGGCATGGGCCGTATGGGCAGAAATAAATAGCCCCGAAGAACTGGCTAAGCGGGAATTGCCTGCCCACCAACCATAGTTAACTTCGGGATTACCGTAGGTTTGCATAGGAAAATCTCCTTCCGTCTCGATTGTTCATAGCCACTGCTCTACTGCGAACAAAATTAGAGCATTTCAATGAAGGTCAGAGGTTGATTCTCATCAACCTCTGACGATGATGTGAGGGCTGTACTAAATAGAGGCATCGTTTTTTTTCGACCGAACGATCTCTGTTAGCGTTGGGGGTCTATCGTTTCTTACGCTCCAGTCTTGACCCAGGCCAGGACTAAAGAATCAAGAGATGAGATCATTATTGAGAATTAAACTCAATAAGTTTCTTTTGATATTTAAGCAGGCATTGCCAATATTGGCAACCAGTAGAGACTTCTTTTATTAAGCATGCTGTTTATATGTATAACGAGAGCCCACAAGTAAAAGACTTATAGGCTCTCGCATATATCTCAGTTAGGGATTTAATGAGCGTAAGGGCGTAGAACTTCTATATCATTGAATAAGCTAGTTGAGAAAATTTCAGAATAAAGTGTGCGATCGCATCTGACTATACCTCTAGGCCAGCGCATTGAGCAAGGGATCCCAGCGATTCTATCTGATTTAGATATTGGAAGGACCAGACTTGAGCTGTAACCTAACCTGAGTTCGGGATAAGCTAAAACCCTGATTCTTACGTGGGCTGAAACCTGCATTCTTCCGTAGAAGTATCTCCAAAATGGGCTTAGCCCGAACAGGGGTTAACCTAAACGGATTCTGAAAGTTGGAAAACTATTTTTGCTATTTAATGAGAGTTGATCTAAATAGGCGGTAGGATATTTGCAT
Source organism: Acaryochloris sp. IP29b_bin.176 (assembly GCA_028285315.1). Classification (GTDB taxonomy): domain Bacteria; phylum Cyanobacteriota; class Cyanobacteriia; order Thermosynechococcales; family Thermosynechococcaceae; genus Acaryochloris. Next base: position 4,259 of record JANQPU010000286.1, on the reverse strand, counting down.
CTCTGTTGAAACACAAGTAACTACAATGAAACGTTCCAAATCTGTTGAGCTATTTCTAGCCTTGGGTCTGTCTGCCACCCTATTTGCTTGCGATGGTGGCACCACCAATGGTGATGGGGGTGACCAGGAAAACCCCAGTCCAGATGTGACTAGCCCTGTGGACGATGGGGGTGAAGGTGGCGAAGAGGGTTCCACCGATGATGAATCCACTGATGATGGCGGTGAAGGTGGCGAAGGCGGAGAGGGATAGACCTATCCTGATTTGCAAAAGTCAACATAGGTCAGGCATTTACTCAAAGTTTTTTGCATTAATCAATTGAGCCCCTCAATTTCATGAACCCTCGATGGAGCTGAGAAGAAGGGGGCTTTTTTGCATCACTCCTCACTCAACCATTGGATCAGACCCCCTACTCTATTGACGCAGGTAAAGTGGTGTCAAGGGACATCTCTATCCGTAACAATATTCACTTAGGGAATGAAATTTTGTTACGTTGGGGGTGAGCATTCAGTAGGCTAAGCGATGGCGATTGGCCCCACCCTTATTCAAAATTCCCTCAAAATCGGTGAACGATTGTGCACCTCAGATCTCATCTCGTCATATCAACTGGAAGCAGCCCTATATGAACAGAAACTATATGAAATGATGCGTTTGGGTGAAATCCTGGCCTTACATGGTTGGGTCCAGCAACAAACAGCTGACTTTTTTGGAGACCAATGGCCTTATCCTGGTGTCCAAGCAGATCCCGTTCCGATAGGTAGCTATTTTCGCAGAGCTGGGTTGATCGATAGAAATATGGTCGAAAGCATTCTGGCCTCTCAAAAAAAGACAGGGCTGCGGTTTGGTGCGCTTGCTGTGCTGAACGGCTATATTCGCCAAGCCACCTTAGATTTTTTCGTGGAGCAGTTTTACCCAGACTGTGTCGGCGAACCGCCTTACATGATCGTTGATCCAGATAGCCTCACGGATCTCAGCTCCGATCAGCTTATTTTTTTCGACTCTACGGAGGAATCATCCTCTAAGTCAAACTCCAACCAAACAGATACATCTTCGTCTAATAATGAAGTTCATTGGCTCGATTAGCCAGGTGAGGCGCTTCAACAGCAAGAATTGCTGACCTTAAATGTAGGTTGGGCAAGCTAGACGGTTCTTGAATCTCCTGGTGGGCGCCATTCTCCAGAAGCCATTCGCGAGGTCCAAAATTGCTCTTGAAAGAAGTGGGCAGTGAGGTGGATGGCGGACAAGAGCAGAGCCGCGATCGCCAACACGTAACTGTGCAAAGTATACATATGTTGGAGCGTTAGCGTATTGATTGCAGTCCCCCCAGCCAACACCTCCCGCAGCACGGATCCGGCGGGTAAAGAGCCAATAATGCTCAGCTCTATCTTGAACCGCCAAAAACCCACCTGATCCCAATTGAGGATAATTGCTGTCCAGCTGAGGCCAATCGCAGCCAGGGTCAAACAAATCCCACTAATCCATGCCGTGAGCCAGGACAACATAAACTGCCGTCCCAAAAACATCACGACAATTTGCACCAGCGCTAGAACGATTAGGCCATTACCAGCAATGTTGTGCAAACTGAGAACGAGATTGCCGTTGGTAACTTGGTGTGCGATCGCACTCAAGGATGCATGAGCCCCTACCGCTGTCGGTTGGTAATAGAATGCCAGCATTACTCCCGTCAGGGCTGCTAGACCACAGAGTGTCAATTCCGCCACTGCCAATAGCGTTGCTGCTCGCTGCAGGATGAAATCGGTGCGATTGATGGCAGGGGATAGGGGGGCGACCACTCCCTGCGCTAACCCAGGTGTATTGTCCTCGGCTCTTTGCTGTCTGAACAACTTTATCAGGACCTGAACGACTGTCTTACGGCCAATCACCCCCGATATATAGATGCCAAAATACAGCAGTCGCCACCGAAAAATCAGGGTTGCTAATCCATCTGAATACCGCTTTTGTAGGTCTTCCCGAGAAGACACAATTGCTATTAACCAGTCCTGATAGTCTTGCCATACTGGCGGAAACTGACGAACAAAGTGTCCTATTTTCTCAGCGACTTCTAGGTCCTTCTCATTCATTTCATACCCCTTCGGTTTCAGGTATCCAGGCGGCCACCCCTGCTAACAGTTGTTGCTTGACCTCCAATGCTCTGGTGCCTATGGCGGTAATACGGTAATATTTGCGCCTTGCCCCACTATGCGATTCCGGCGGCTCATCCCCCCATTCAGACTGGATGAGTCCTTTTTTCTCTAATTTCTTCAAATTGGGATAAAGGGAATTGAAACCAATCTGCTTCCCTCCACTCTTCTCAATCGCGGCCAGAATCTCAAGACCGTAGCGCCTGTGTAGTCGTAAGGCCGCTAAGATGACCTCTTGGTTGGGCGTCAAACGCAAGTCTGGTTCACTCATGTCAATACAACACAGAAATTCTCTAATAATATATACAAAGATAACATTATATCTAATTAATGGATATATAAATCTCCTGTTAAGCAATACTTATACCAAATCCGATTTATATACCCCCGATATCCTAAAACGCCAGGAAGTTATCAGAACAATGATAGTGAATGTTATGGAAATAATCGTTTCGGGGTTTAGCCAGTCGGGTTTAGTATTATACAGCCATCATTTTGAGTGAAGGGGGTTTGAACTGTTCAACTGGTTTCGGTTTTACTCTAGAAGTGAATTTGTTTGACCTCTGATTCGGAGTATAAATGACTCAAACCCAATCCTGTGAATAGATTTCGGCACACTTGACCCTTAAGCAGGTTGAGGCATTTGTCTTACCCCACCTGCAAATCGGCAGCCAGAGACCTCACCAGAACTCTCCTTGCATTCGATATTCAACTATATTTTGAATTTTGAAGTTGCTGTATCTGAGGGACCAGTGGAAAGAGTTACCCTTGTACGGGTTGCTGACGCCCAGCAAAAATACTAACGCTTAAGCCGTCTTAGAATGTTTGTGGCTAATCTCCCTCGCTTACATAGCTATAAATCTCTCAACGCCACTATGCAGGGCTAATAGGGTTGATGTTATTTTCTCGCTGCTAACTTAAAACAGCTCTGCTATTCTGCCGCCTTACACTTAGATGAAGACACAATTATTACGTTCGTTTAGGGAACTCCTTCAGAATTTCAAGCATTAAAATCAACCTTGGAGAATACTAGTCATTACCTATCGATTTGACATTATCGTGAACACTGTACAACCCTAAGCGACCTAGAATCTGGAAGAGTAATGGTTGTGGTGACATAACCGTAATTAAACCCTTATAGGGCCAAAAATTGAATGCTAACAGCACTAGATATCTGCGACATACCCTTTTGTTCAGTCTTGAGGCAACCGCAAGCTAAGTCATAATTAATTCATGAAGGAAAATTACCAAGCACAGGGGTTGTATATTATAGCGCACCTTCTTATACAAATTAGATATGTCTGCAAACACGATCTCAACTTACTCTTTGTCATACTAATGATTAAGCGCGGTTTTAATTTCTTCAAGACTGTATTTAGAGCTTATTACTCCATCGAAGTAGATAGGGTTATATCATTAGCTCCTTATCAGTAAGTTAAAGCCTAATGCTTTAGATTTGAAGAAAAATAACAGGAGATTTTTAGTAATTTATTAGCCCAAACAGCTGCAGTTGAGTTCGACTAAAATTCATTGATGTCACTTTGAGTTCTTGGTAATGGACAACTAAGTTGAACATCATTTGAAAGAGATAGGTTATTGTTGACAACCCATTAAGAATTCACTCTAAAAAGTTGTTCCACCAATAATGAGCTGGACCCTCAAAGTTAGTGGATATAGCCTATCTCTATCTTTTCTCCAGAGCAGACTAACAGTCTATCTCTGAATTTATTTTGTTCCATTATATTTCGCAGTTAAGAACATCGATTTACTCCTGGTACCACAAAGGATAAACCTAAATTTCTTACAAGCGTCTACTAGATTCACCTACAATCTAATCTCTGCAGCGCTTATAGAGAATTAGTGAAATAACACTCTGTATTTTGTTGGAGCTTAGGAACTAACAGCTGCGAGCTGAGCAGTTCAGCATTGCTACATTGTCGCGAATTTTCTTGACAACTACGTCCACTTCAGCAAACTATTGGGCAGCAGGCATGTTGGCCCGTAATGCCAGCCATTGCACGGTGATACCAAACTGTGCCTGCAAGCGTAATTTTCAAATCTGTGAAATCCTCTCCTAGCCTACTTTAGTCACTAATCAAAATTACACTCTTGGAGACTTA
>JANQPU010000284.1 GCA_028285315.1 Acaryochloris sp. IP29b_bin.176 | reverse complement strand
AATCATCGATAAAGCTTACCGTGGGCTTTGCAATTCTCGGCTCAAGCATAGACGTACCAAACCATTCATACTTTAAGCCTAATTTTTATCTCGTTAGAGTCATGAAAGAGCGATAATCCCCAGCCTTAAGCAGGTTGGGGATTATCAATGGTCTTTGAGTGTAGTGTAGGAGTTACTCAGCTTGAGAGCTTTCTTGCCTATGATGACGGCGGCCCTGTCGACGCCCCCAGCGTCCTTTTCTTTGCTGTTGAAGCTCTGCCATTTTAGTCCGCTGCTCAGGTGTTAGGACCTGGCGAATCTTGAGTTTGGTTTCAAATCTAGCTTCTCCCATTTCTCGACGCAAATCTTGCAAGACTCGATGTTGTGCTCTCAATTCATCATCAGATGCATCACTAGCCATCAAAGTTTGCATTTCGTCTCTGGCAGCTCGTAGTGCGTCTCGTTTGGATTCTTTGTCTTGTTTACTTTGCTCACGAATCTGATCAATTTCCGCTGCTTGTTCTGAAGTTAGATTCAATTGCTGACGGAACTGCTCTCTCCGGCGTTTTCTAAATTCTTCCTTATTTGGCTTTTCGCTAGTTTCTTGAGCAATTGCATAGCTCGGGAATAAGGACTCGACATCAGCAGTTAAAACACTCCCTATGGGGAGTAATAGTGGTAGCGCAGCAAGCCAATAAACAGCACGAAATTTCATACGAATAAAAACCTCTTAATTTAGATGTTGGGCTTTATGGGTTGATGTTGATGAGCAGATATTTCCAACCCTTTCATCATAGGAAGAACACCCTAATGACCAACAGGATCGCATTTCCTAAATTGTTATAGATCCAAAGGACTGAATTGTATTGGTACTAAAGTTCTAGATCAAGGAGTACAGATGTAGGCTTGTCAACGCCTTTCTAGTTCACCCTTCTGAAAAGGTTTTCCTGTGTATCACTTACGACAACTCTATGCTGGGTATTCCGTCTTGTCAAAATGTAAGTTGCTATCGAAGAACAATGTTTTTGCTGTTCTTGAGAAAACTTGCTGTGCAATATTCCTAGCTTTGAGATGACAAATAAGATCTCATCAATGGTCATCTCAGTGACCAACCTGAGTTCGGGATAAGCTAAAATTCTGATTCTTGCGTAGGCTGAAACCTGCATCCTTCCGTAGCAGTGTTCTAAAAATGGGCTTAACTCAAACTGAGATTATCAAGTTATTTATCTATAATTTTATGTCAAAGAATAATAATATTGTCGTTGTGGTTCAATAATTTACCTCTGAGCTTCCGCTCTTTTAAATTGGTACTTATATTTACCTACCCTAAAACACTAGTTTCAACCTGAATTAACAACATAAAAAACAGATTCAAAACAAGAAGAAGATGTAGAGCTACCAAAATTTAAACTAATTTATCCTAACCCGAAATCCTTTCGCCTAAAGACTTACAGCAAAATTTTTATCAATTTTGACTAAATATATTGATTAAAGATCACTCATAAGAACATAAAGTATCACGCCTGGCATGTGATCCAGATTAGATAAGCTACTGATTTTTGCTAATAAGTTATGAAAAGTGAGACAAATAAATTGTATCTAGGTTTATTGCTCTTCTACTAATGGGTAAAAGTAGAAATATCAATACAACTTCATTTTTCTCTCGTAAATTAATCAGTCAACATTCTTTTTTCTTATCTTCTGTTGGAGGAATCCACCATGCTAAAGCCAATTAAAGTCACGCTGCTAGGCTTCATGGCAGCTACCACAACCACACTCGCTATCCCTCAAGCTAATGCCTACTCTTCTTCAGTTGGACAACAGCCAGAGGCCATAGAACAAGCTGAAAGTACATTAGTGGCTTCACATCGCCGTTGGCGGAGGGTTCGTCGAGTGCGCTGGCGCTGGCGCAGAAAGTGGGTCTGTTTTCGACGCCCAATTGTCTTCTACCGTCATGGTCGCAAAATTGTGAAGTTCAAGCGCCACTGCCACTGGAAAAGATATCGGGTACGTCATTTCTAAATTGATGCCGATTGATATCAACAAAATCTCAGGCCTGAGACTAGTCAATAATGCCATCAATTGAATATATAAAGCGGCTCTGGGGAAATCTAAACTCTTAGAGCCGTTAGTTGGGAAGCTATAACTTATTAGTTGTTAAATTTAGGCACTATCGTTTGATTGGCTTGAAGCAAGGAGGGTAATCTCATCAAGCCAAATAGTTGACTTTCCTTAATTGATTTTAGTGAGTCTCTTCTACACTGGGTCCGACATCTAATCCACGAGCTTTAACAAAATCTGCGATCGCTTTCACTGGTATCGCACTTTCGATAATCTTCGTTTCAGATTTTGTTTCTAGACCCGTCAATAGTTTTAGCAAAGCAATGTATTGATTGCCTAAACTATGTCCCACCCAGACATAGTTCCTGGTAGCCAAATCAGTCGTTTCAGAATCCTGACAATAGTTTGTAGAAGTTAGCAGAGCTTAAGCCTATTTCCTGAAATAGTGATCTATCATCTGACAGGAAAAGCTTCCAAATTGACCTGAATCCTCACTATTGCAAGGATTAATCCCCTATGATTGCCACTGCACCTTCTCCTCATTCCCATCAAGATGTGCTTCAGTCTCTGTTGCCCAATCTTGCGGGCCGAGAATCAGAGCTAGCAACCCTGGTTAACCATTCCAATCCCATTTATTTACCCACCACTGATCTACAGTTCGAAAACATCAATTCAAGCTTTGCTTGTGCCTTACATATGCATCAGCCTACTATTCCAGCGGGCTCACAGGGAGCGTTGATTAGCAACCTGCAGCATATGTTTGAGAACCCTGGTGATGGCGATAACCATAATGCCTCAGTATTTGCCTGGTGTTATGGCCGTATGGGGGATTTCATCCCCGAATTGGTGAGCGCTGGCTGTTCTCCCCGCATTATGTTGGATTATTCTGGCAACTTGCTGTGGGGACTCCAACAGATGGGCCGGAACGATATTTTAGACAAGCTGAAGAAGCTGACTTGCAATCCGCAATATCAACCCTATGTTGAGTGGTTGGGCACCATGTGGAGTCATGCTGTGGTGCCCTCCACTCCGATCCCCGATTTAAAGCTACAGATTCAAGCCTGGCAGCAATATTTTGCCAGTCTCTTTGGAGATGAGGCTCTCAAACGAGTCAAAGGATTTTCTCCCCCTGAAATGCATCTGCCTAACCACCCTGATACCCTGTTTGAATACATCAAAGCTTTGAAGGAATGTGGCTATCGTTGGTTGATGGTGCAAGAGCATTCTGTGGAGCGCTTGGATGGATCAGGGCTATGGCATGACGACAAGTACATCCCTAATCGGTTAGTGGCTCGTAATTCCAAGGGTGAAACCACCAGCATCACGGCTTTGATCAAAACTCAAGGTTCTGATACTAAGCTCGTTGCCCAGATGCAGCCTTACCACGAGGCCAAAGGCCGCGGACGCCAAGAGATCGGAGGCGTCTCAATTCCTTCTTGCGTGACCCAAATCGCCGATGGTGAAAATGGGGGTGTAATGATGAATGAATTTGCCCGTGATTATCAGCCAGTGTGGCATGAACTGAAAGATCAAGGGTCTGGCGTCGCTGGTATCAATGGTACAGAGTATTTAGAGCTACTGGATGCTGCGGGTGTTAATCCAGAAGACTATCCGAGTTGCCAGGCTGTAGGCCAATACAAGATCTGGAATAAAACTGGCACTGAAGCCGTTACTCCAGAAAAAGTTGAAACCGCTATGCAAGGGCTGCAAGCCACCGACCACCAATTCCATATGGATGGGGCCTCATGGACCGATGATTTGAGCTGGGTGAAGGGGTATGAGAATGTTCTTGAACCGATGAACCAGTTAAGCGCGATGTTTCATCAGAAATATGATCCATTGGTTCAAGCTGATCCCTCAATCACCCAACAGGCCAACTATCAAGAAGCGTTGCTCTACGTCCTGTTAGTAGAAACGAGCTGCTTCCGATATTGGGGCCAAGGCACCTGGACTGACTATGCTCGTGAGCTATTTCGTCGAGGAGAAAGTTTACTGAAATAGTTATTTCTCTTACTACGAAGCTTGGAGCCAGACTTTCGTTATCAACAGAAGTCTGGCCTCAAGCTTTATCGTTGAAATTTGGAGCATTAATACATGTTGTCGATCAATGTGCTGGAAAGAGCATTTGCTCCTCGCCCAAAACCACTCACCATAACGGTGACACGCTTATTGGCACGATATCGCTTGGCAAATTGGGAGCAATCAATGATCGCAGAGTAGTCGGCATTGTCTGCGAATACAAACGGGGTGTTGTTGATACGAACATCGGGTTCACGGACATTCAGACCTTCTCGTCGGAGGGAAACAGTGGCTCTGCGCATACATTCCCATTGATTTAACCGGGCAGTGCTGTAACGATAAAAGAGGGCTGGACCCGCAAAAGCGCCGAAGGTACTGACCGCTTGCACACCAACGGCCACAGACGCCATCACCAGTGCTTTTGCAGAAATTTTTTTGAACTTAGACATGATGTACTTCTCCTTTCTGTGACTCAATCAGAAAGCGTGAATCCTCTATGTAGGAACTGTTTTTACCTGCTTTGATATGAGTCCTTTGCTATCTTCAATTTAGGCTGTGCGTATTGACCTGAACGTGACAGTTGTCACGGGTTTTCATTGTTCTCCGTCATGTTGCTGCCGCACTTTGATAAAATTCGGCATTATAAAGAGGCAGCCACTTCCTCGACCTGATGACCGCTTTTGACCTCCATGCTCCGTTTGTGCCAACGGGTGATCAACCGCAAGCCGTTGAGAAACTGACAACCCTGCTTCAATCCGGCCATTCCAGGCAAACTTTGTTGGGGGCCACGGGTACCGGTAAAACCTTCACAATGGCTAAAGTCATTGAAGAGATTGGTAAACCCACGCTGATTCTGGCCCATAATAAAACCCTAGCGGCGCAGCTCTGCAATGAAATCCGCTCCTTCTTTCCCCACAATGCGGTGGAGTATTTCATTAGCTATTACGACTATTACCAGCCCGAAGCCTATATTCCGGTCACAGATACCTATATTGAAAAAACGGCTTCCATCAATGAAGAGATTGACATGCTGCGGCATTCGGCGACGCGATCGCTGTTTGAACGCAAAGATGTCATTGTGGTGGCCTCAATAAGCTGTATTTACGGTTTGGGTATCCCTACCGAATACCTTAAAGCCTCAATTCCGCTCAAGGTGGGGGCTGAAGTGGATCAGCGGCAGTTGCTGCGCAGTTTGGCCGCCGTCCAGTACACCCGCAACGATGTGGATCTGGGACGGGGGCGTTTTCGAGTGAAAGGGGATGTCTTAGAGATTGGTCCCGCCTATGAAGACCGGATTATCCGGGTGGAATTCTTTGGGGATGAAATTGATGCCATTCGCTATGTCGATCCGGTGACGGGAGAAACCTTACAGAGCCTGCAAGGGCTCAATGTCTATCCTGCTCGCCACTTTGTAACGCCAACCGAACGGTTGGAAATGGCCGTTGAGGCCATTAATGAGGAAAGGAAGGCCCAGGTTGAGCACCTAGAAGGAACTGGGAAACTATTGGAAGCTCAGCGTTTAAATCAGCGCACGCGATATGACCTGGAAATGTTGCGAGAAGTGGGCTATTGCAACGGCGTAGAAAATTATTCTCGCCATCTGGCGGGCCGACAGGCAGGAGAACCGCCTGAATGCCTGGTGGACTATTTCCCCAGTGACTGGCTGCTAATTGTGGATGAATCCCATGTGACCGTGCCTCAAATTCGAGGCATGTACAACGGCGACCAGGCTCGCAAGAAAGTTCTGATTGATCACGGTTTTCGGCTGCCCAGCGCGGCGGATAATCGGCCTCTCAAGTCTGAGGAATTTTGGCAAAAAGTGAGCCAATGTGTGTTTGTATCAGCGACCCCCGGCCAGTGGGAACTAGAGTTATCAGAAAATCGTGTGGTTGAGCAAGTGATTCGACCCACTGGGGTGGTCGATCCAGAAATCTTTGTGCGTCCAACAACGGGCCAAGTGGATGATTTATTAGCTGAAATTCAAGAGCGCGTCAGTCGCCAAGAGCGGACGTTAATTACTACCTTAACCAAACGGATGGCGGAGGATCTAACGGAATACTTTGAGGAGCGAGGGGTGCGGGTGCGGTATTTACACTCAGAGATCAATGCCATTCAACGGATCGAAATCCTTCGGGATCTGCGTCAGGGAGAATTTGATGTGTTAATTGGGGTCAATCTCTTGCGAGAAGGATTGGATCTACCGGAGGTTTCTCTGGTCGCAATCTTGGATGCGGATAAAGAGGGTTTTTTGAGGGCAGAGCGCTCACTGATTCAAACCATTGGTCGGGCAGCTCGCCATGTTCAGGGGCAAGCCATCCTCTATGCCGATAATTTGACGGACAGTATGGAAAAGGCTATTGCTGAAACAGAGCGGCGACGCACTATTCAGCTTGCCTATAATGAAGAACATGGCATCACCCCTCAGCCTGTCCGCAAAGGATCTGATAATGCCATTCTGGCTTTTCTAGAGGTCTCCCGTCGTCTCAATACCCAAGAACTGGAAGATGCCTATGAACAAGCCGATGATCTGCCGTTAGAAAGCGTGCCGGAGCTGATTACCCAATTGGAGGCGCAAATGAAAGAAGCAGCGAAAAACCTGGAGTTTGAGGAGGCCGCCAAGTATCGCGATCGCATCAAAACTCTCAGGGCAAAACTCTTAGGGCAATAGTCTTCTTGATCCCATTAACAGCCCTTTGGGCAATATCAACCTAGGGTTGATTGAGGCTCATCTAGTCCCTATCTGAAGCGAACTCTGGCAGTTCATGAAATAATAGGAATAGCCAGATTGATTCAGGATTGTCTTTTAATTTCTCCATACAGCGTTTTTTAGTATCCCTTTTTGCCTCAATATCTGCACAATAACACTGCAATCTTCTTTTATATCTCTATATCAGCATCGATATTGGCCAGTCTTCCAATCCGATCATGACTTGAGAGTATTCCTGTGTTATTTGAACAAACAACTGTCGGGGAGTTTTTGCAACAGACATTAGTCTGTCATGCTAAGATTCCCATTCAGGACATCCTAGATTTACTTCAACACCCATCGGAAAGCGCGGCATCTTCTGCTGCTCAGTCTGATATCGGGTCTGCTGGCGATGGTTCGGATCTGTCCCAATTAGTAGTGGTTAATGAACAGCAACAGCCCATTGGCCTGATCCCCCTAGCGCAATTTATTCATTGGTTTGTTGTTCAACAGCATGCCGCCCCTTCTGTATCTCCTCAACAACCAATTGCTGAATGGGTTAATCTGCATAGTTACCCCTTGCAGTGTGTGTCTGAGACTGACTCTCTCAAGCAATTTTGGCAATATCTGCAAACGTTCTCTCAGGATGTCGGCCTGTCTTGGGCCATTGTTGAAGACACCACAGGGAAATACCTAGGATTATTGGATGCACCTAAATTAGTCCAGTTTCTGGCTCATCATACGCCGCTGAGCGTTGCCATTAAGTTTTCTTCAGACTTGAAAAGTACAGTAACACCAGCATTGGAGCTATCCAATACGCCACCTACCTTAACCGATTCTTCTCCCCTCTTAGACATAACATCACCTAGACAACCTCTGAGCGCTGAACTTTTGGCAGAGGTGAGTCATGAACTCAAATCTCCACTGACTGCAATTCTTAGTTTGTCTAATGTCCTCAGTCATCAAGGAATCCAGAATTTATCCGAGCGACAACTGCAATATGTGCAGTTGATTCATCAAAAAAGTCAGCAACTGATGAGCATTGTCAATAATTTACTGGACTTAACTCAACTCCCCACTCAAGCCCAACCTGATCCCCCGCAAGACGTTGACCTGGATCTGTTGTGTGAGGATGCGATCGCACAAGCAAAACGATACTATCTGCTTGAGCAAGGTACATCGAATCCTGCCGCTCTCATTATTCAGCGATACCCAACGAGGGCTCTCGGCTCCCTCTCCAGTTATGAGCTGAAGTTGCGTCAAATTCTGGTACATCTCTTGCACAATGCTTTGGGGCTTACTCAGGGGCAATCCCCCATCGAACTGAGCGTACAGCAGTGGCAAGACTGGACGATTTTCACCATTTCTGATCAAGGGGATTCTATTCCCCACTTACAGCAGCCTCTGATTTTTCAAATCCCTCAATCTTGGTCTAATCCAGACCAAGACCACCTCAGTAAAACAGGACTCGGTCTCATTCTGGCGCAACGATTAGCAGAGCAGTTGTCAGGCAATATTTCCTTTATCTCTGGGCCAGAGCAAGGGAATGCCTTCTCCTTATATGTTCCTCCAGAACCGTCCCGAAGACAGCAGACCCAATTTACACAGGGATTGGTCCTCGTCATCGCCACGAACCCCGTACTGATTGATCAAGTCCATCAACATCTGTCCGAGCAATCCCTTCAGGTTGTAATTGCCCGTTCAGAGGCTGAAATACACCAAAAAATTGCAACGCTCAAGCCCCAAGCTATTATTCTACAAATCCTGTTAGCCACCTGCTCTGGATGGGATATGTTGTCTCTTCTCAAACAGCGAGATGACAGTTGTCCCATCTTACTAATCGGTAACACAGTGGATTGCCAGCGTGCAGCAGAAGTAGGGACTGCTGATTGCTTAACCTTACCAGCCCTCCAACCAGGTTTGACACAATGGTTAGAGAAATGGTTGAACGCCCAAGTTGCCCCTCATGTAGCTGGCTCTAAGCAGGCAAGTTTTCCACCTTCTAACTCCTTTAAATCGCAGAAATTAACAGTTCTCCATCTAGACAGTAATCTTGAACAAACGGAAAACGCAATACCACTTGATATCAACCAAGCTCTGTATGAACATCAGTGGCGAGTGGTATCGACTACGACGCTGGATGAGGCTGAATTGCTAGCAAACATCTGGAACCCTAATGTCATCCTCTATACGGCTGATGATCCTGCACCTTTTTTAGCAATGACATCCGAGTCACCTTTGACGTCCTTCCCCTTTATGATCCTCCACCCTGACGTACAACGCGTAGCCCTTGAACGTGGGGATCTGAAGGTTTTTTCTTGCTCTAACCTCACCACATTGCCCTCACTGTCTGAATTGTTAGAAGCGTCATTCCCGCTCCAAATCCCAAACAACATCACGGCAGCAGAGTAGCATCTAAAAGTTACTGTGATTCAACTCCCTGAGATCACTAGAAGTTGTCTGGGGACTCTGATGGAGGCGGAGTAGAAAAATCGGGCGTCGAAAAAGGATCAAGCGGAGATGGACTAGTGTTAGGCGCAAGACCATCAGGGTAGGTCTCTATAGGCGTTTGTAGATCAGGACTGGGGTTATCCGTTGCCAAGGGATCAGGTGGAATCGGTATAGGCTCCTGTAGAGCGGGATCTGACTCAAAACCCTCCTGATCAAACTGGGGATTCGTCGTAGGCTCTTCTAAAGTCGAGGGAGAGGGTGACTCAAGAGGTGTCTCAGTGGGGGTGGGCAAAGTCTCTAACGGTCTTTCGGTAGATCCTGGCTTTGGTAAGAAATCTTCATTCTTGACAGGAGGTGCCTTTGCAGGAATCTGTGGGTTAGTGAACTGATTTTGGTAGTGAAAGCGTAGCAAAAATCCAAAGGCAATTCCCACGACCCCTGAAAGAATCGAACAGATGATTAAAGCTCTAAAGGGAAATCGAGGGGACACGGAATAGGGTTGGAGACGAGTGGGTGACACAGTCTGGTTTGGCTCCTGAAGAGGGACTGCTGATTCTGCAGGTATTACTGCCGAGATATCCTCTGGATCAGAGGCTAAAGGGGATTGGAAGGATAACTCTTCTGGTGTGGAAGAATCCTCTAGCCCTTGCAAAGAGGACTCCTCAAGGGTGGAAGAATCTTCTGAGGATGTAGGTTGTGCAGTTATTAAGGAAGGGGAAGCTGCGCCTATGTTACCCGATTCTGTTAGGAATGATACAGGGGGTGAAGGAGCCTTGGGCAGGAGTTCCACCCACTCTGAGACAGATTGAGGGCGATGTTGAGGTTGCATCGCCATGCCTCGTAGAATAGCAACAACCGTTGCTTGGCTTAAGCCTGGATGATGGAGTTCCAATCGCATATGCTGTCTCTGCGCGGCTGCGATCGGGGTTTGTCCAGTGACTAAGGTGTATAAGGTTGCGGCTAATCCATAGATATCCGTTACAGCGGTTTGCTGGCCTTGAGCAGTCTCAGGGGCTGCATAAGCATGAGGAGCTGATGCAAGCACATCAGGGAGGCTCTGTTGCCAAATCCAATTCATCAGAATGGGATGGTGGGTTTGGGGGTGTAAGACAATATTCGCCGGTTGGATATTGCCATGCTGAAGCTGATGCTGGTGGGCTAGATTTAATCCGTTGGCAATCTGGGTGATTTTTGCAATGGCCTCTCTCTCTGACAGCGGCTGGTTATTCTCCAGCGTAATCCAGGTTTGACCTGATAGTTTGTCCTTCACCAAAAATGGTAGTACCGACTCTACAAAAACGTCTCGAATGGGTTCTAGAGAGGGATGTTTAAGATGCAGCCATGCTTGAGCCTGCTGCAGAAAAGTATCGCGCTGAAGGGCTATTTCATTGGGTTGCTTGCGTGACGGGTTAAGAGTTGTGATCAAGACAGTTTGCTGACTGGGTAAATGGGTGCCCTCATAGATTAGCTGCCAACCCCGATGTCCAGAAAGCTGCTCTAAACGATATATTCCATTTTGGAGTAATGTTCCGAGGGGAAGTAGAACCATTGTTGGCAGAGGAGGTCGCATGTAGCTATCTGCAGAGAAGAGGGTCTAGTTTGTGATGATGCATAAATAATTCTGTAGGTTCCTGGCTAATTTTTGTTTTCCAAACCCTAAACCTATGCTCCTAGGTGTCTTCAAACTGTAATATGTCTCACATTTGGGAATGTTGGTTGGTCCGTCTGGCAACGAGAACCTAGTACCTGATGACGTAATTTATTCAAGCATTTAAGCCGTGGCTTGCCTTTATATGTTCACTTGAAGAACTTAACCATTAAACAGTTAAAGTACTCGATGAACTCAAACAAGGAAGGTCTGAGTTGAGCTATACCAATCACGACCGACTGCCGCAAAAGCTTATGCATCCAAATACTAAACCCAATAGTCAGACTGAGCCAAGAGTAATGCTTTGGTGGGTAACAGATGTTCCAGTGATGAGAGGAGTCTTTCACAAAGGAGTTGCTGAATCTACAGATGCCTTTAACCTTGGTCTCGACTGCTGAGATCGGGAGAGATGTAGCCAGTAGCTACTCTAGTGGGGGTTCAGGTCGGCTTCGGCCAGCAATCTACCCACTTGTCTTTGGCGATTACACTCGACTATCCATCTCATTGGCCAACTCTCAGGGTGTCCAATGACTCATGGGGTGACCGTATTTCTCCGGTGGGTCACAGGCTAAAGCGATTGAGTCCTTATTGAAAATTTATTGCAATTAATATTCAAATATGTCAGCATGAGATCTATGGCGATTGTTGTAGCAACAGAATAATTGGTATTGATATACCTATATTAGTGAGCATTGGAGCCTTAAAATCAGTTCAAAAGCGTATTTATAGATATACAACTAAATATCCTACGAAATAGCAAAATTACTGATAATAATCTGTTTTTCACTCTATGATTTATAGACTGAGCCAGCTATCCATACTAGCTGTAAATCTCACAATTAAGAATTATTCTGTTTTCTATTAACATCTTGGACGTTATTTCCACTCAATAGAATTCTTGTGCAATATGACCTACGATCCTCAAACTTACGCTTCTTATGAAATGGGTTGGCAACTACACAGCAAAGCTGGAAATCAGCGTCTTCAAGCTGGCTTGTATGCAGAAGCTCTACAGGCATATCGCAAAGCAATTACTTTGGCTGAACTGATGTTGATGACCGCTAAACAGGAACAGCGTCATCCTGAAGCCATACATGCCTATGTGATTGCTTGCCATAATTTAGCCGATAATTTGCTGAAGCTTGGGGATATTCCAGCCGCAGAGACAACCTTGCAGCAAGCCTTAGATCAAGTCATTGATGTAATGTATGCCACCCAATATGCTCGATGTCTGCGGATTGAGGCAACCAAAGCATTGAAAATGGTTAGCCTTAAAACCTATGAGTTTTATCAGCACTTGGAGCAGCCGACAAAAGCTCAGGCAGTGTTTCAGCAAGCGGCAGAGCAAACCCAGAAATTCTTTAGTCAAATGCAACCGCAATCATTGAGTGTTTAATCTCTCATGGTTTTGACTGGCATTCTGGCGAAGGCTTTTTTAGATTCAGATTAAGGAGTGAATATGGTTTTGCAACAAATTACAGCCCAGATTAAGCGTTGGTTCCCAGTTCCCATTGCTCATGCCCATTGTGATGGTCCTTGTGGTGTCTATGATCCAGCAGCAGCTCGGATTTATACTGAAGCGGTGGTCTCGATGACGCGTAAGATTTTGGATCTACAGCCTCCGAGCGCTCAGAATCCACAGGCTATGGCAACTTATTTGAATACGATGTCGCGATACATCCAGATTAAGGAAGAACAGGCTCAAAAGGCCAAAGAAGAAATATTGATCTTGTGGACTGATTACTTTAAGCCCCAACATCTGGAGCAGTTTCCTAACTTGCACGATATGTTTTGGAAAGCGGCTAAGCTTTGTTCGGCTTGCAAGGTTGAGGTCAACCTCCAGCATGCTGAGGAATTGTTAGCTGCAGTGCAAGAAATTCACCAAGTTTTTTGGATGACCAAAAATCGGACCAATGTGCCGTGGTATAAAGCCAGCTAATATGAATTTCCCTGAAAGATCACCCCTCTCAGACTGCACGGTCTGGGAGTTCCTATTGTGGTGCTGCCGCCGACGCTGGCGTTGGCAAGTGCAGGGGCGATCAATGCTACCCACGCTACATCCTGGCGATCAGGTGTTGATTCATCCTGGTGCTTATCGATATGCTCCCCCTCAAGTTGGAGATATTGTGTTAGCGCGGCATCCTCATCATCGCAAGTTGTATTTAGTCAAGCGCATTCAGTCAGCAGTAGATCACTCCTATTTTTTAATAGGAGATAACGTGCTTGAAAGTACTGATAGTCGAGTATTTCATTCCATTTCACTGGATCATATTTTAGGTGAAGTCACCTGTTTGTTTTAAGGCTCAAGTGGGATAACTCAATTTAGTAGGAGTAAACCCCATGTATATTATTTTTTCTCTATTGCTAGATCCCCGCTTCTCTATTGTTTTAGCGCCAGTGGCGATCGCGACCTATTCCACCTTATTCATCTTGGAGTTTTTTGACCAACAAACCGATCAATGGTGATTGCTGGCAGGCAAAGAGAAAAGCGGAAGTATGCTTCCGCTTTGTATGAGTCAAGCTGATATCGAATATTTAAAGAAGATAAGCTGAACTCAGATAGACAACACCAATACCGCAAATACCTAACCCTGGCAGCACCAGGTTGATGTTGGGTGGGAGTAACCATCTAGTAATGCCACAAATCATATAACCAAGGGTAAGTTGGGTTAGGGTGAAACTCAGCAAAAAATTGACTTGAGTAGATGAAGGAACAGTTTTAATCAAAGCTGCATGGGGATAACCATGACAAAATCCTGCGATCGCAACTCCTACCACCAGCAATACAGTCACCACCGTCTCCGCTTGGGTCAGCACTGCTCCCACCAGGAGCAGTGCGATCGCGACCGCCCAAGCACTTGGAATTTGGAGGCCGAGTAAGGAAAACGTGAGCCCCATCAATGCTGAGGCAGCAAAAGCCCAGATCAAACTGCCAGTTTTTCTTGCCGCTAGTAATCCTACGGCTGCGATCAGGGTAACGTGATCTAGGCCCATCAACGGATGGGCAATACCGGCCCAGACTCCGTTAATGGTCGTGATATCACCGCCATGATGGGCCAGCATGGGTTTAAAGATCCCTCCCATCAACAAGCTGATCACAATGCCTACACTGATCCATACCAGTCGAGAAAGAGAGTGAGATTTTGGAGAAATAGACTGATTCATGATTGGATACCTAAAATTCTGTTTGCACCTAAAATTGGAAAGCTCAGAAATAAAAAAAGACACCCCCTTCTGCCTCAAGAGAGTGTCAAGCTAGCGTCGTTTTGCCAATCTTATTCCCGTTGCAAGACCTCTTGAATTTCCTGCAAAGTAGGGCCACCAAAGAAAACGATATTCCAAGCAATCGAAAATAAAATGGGTGCTAAGACCAAAGCAAGCCGCAGGTCTAGTCCAGCAATTACCTGTGGTGCCACTGCCTCATAAATATCGCTGCGATCAATAAATTGCATGGATGCGATCGCACCCAGAAACCACACCAACGGCACGCCTAGGGTGTGGATTGCTAACCATCGCACCGTATAAATGGGATATTTCTTCTGCGGACGCTGGAGCTGGGTTCTAGCTGTCATATCTAATTTCTCCTAATTATTAGCATCAGCTTTAATGTTGAACTGGCGGAAATTATCAATCTGCTCCTTCCCGGCATACCGATCGGTCACAATCTGGATCTGAGACTGAGATTGAGAAAAGTATTCATTTGGGTGAGGTGTACCAAACACATCATAAGCAAGCCCAGAGCTGACAAAGAGCCAGCCCGATATAAAAATAGCTGGAAAATTGACAACATGCAGCTTCCAGAAGGAGAAATCAGTGATTATCTCACCTAAAGGGCGTTCACCAGTTGAACCTGCCATATATATCTCCTATATTAATTGAGAATTATTCTAACTAGAATAAAGTTGTTGAGAGTTATTTTCAATAGTTAAAGACATAGGATTCCTGTTCTCTTTTAGAGATTTAATAAGTAAAAGCTATGATCATCCCTAATCTAGACTTGATAAGTCATGAACCCTTCCCCACCTCAGACCACACCATCACGAGTTCATCTGCAATGATTTTTATTTCTATTGAGAATTGTTGTAAATTTGGAGACATGCTGAACAACCTAAAATCCAGATAAGTCGTGTTGCCCTTCAGCTATTTCTGCTACTGGACGAGGCGCGCTTGACTTGCCTTAACAGGAGCATTAAAGTCCCAGTCTGGTAACGACTTCATAACCCATACAGACCCATATGAGTCAGCTATCAACCCAGGTACTTGGAAAACGACTCTGTTAGGACAGTACATGTATACTTCTAGTTCGCTCAAAGCAGAATTAAATGAGAAAGGCTGGCGGCTGACTCCCCAACGGGAAATTATTTTGACGGCCTTCCAAGAGTTACAGAAAGGACAGCATCTCAGTGCCGAGGATCTCTATGAGCTACTATTACAAAAAGGGACGCCGATCAGCCTCTCAACAATTTACCGCAATACCAAACTCATGTCCCATATGGGAATTTTGCGGGAGTTAGAGTTTGCTGAAGGCCACAAGCATTATGAACTGAATCACCCCTATCCGAATCATCACCATCACCTCATTTGTGTGAAATGTAATCAAACCATTGAATTCAAGAGCGATTCCATCCTGAAAGTCGGAAAAACCAAGGCCAAACAAGCAGGCTTCCATCTCTTAGATTGCCAATTGACCATACATGCCATTTGTCCACCCTGCCAAACTCCAAAGCGCAGATGATTCAGTAGGGCTTCTTGCAATTAGAAGATGTTGTCGATTTCCAGCGCTTCTGAGCCACCTTCTTCTAAGGTTTTTAGTAGTTTCTTGAGCTGAAACCACACCAACAATCCACTAGACAACACCACAAACGTAGACATCACAAAACCAATGATCCATGTAACGGCAAAGGTTGTTAAAGAAGAACCCACAAAGACCCAGCTACAAAAACAGATACCCAAATAGGGGACAAACAATCTGACCTCATAAACATTACTAAGAGGCTGCGAGGATTGCCCCTGGGACCACTCGTGAGTTTTTCGCTTGATCGATACTTCAAACGCTTTGCCACAAGCAAGTCCGCAGAGGGCGGCGATACCAATTAAAAAATAAGGTGGATCAGGAACTTCAAACAGTATATGCAAGGGTGACATCCTGTATAGAGCATTAGGTAAAGTTGCGTTTCATGATTCACCTGGGCCTCCCTTATTATAAAAAATTCTCACTTAACGAAATTGTTTGCTCCATGAGACTAAACACTGTTTTCAAAACGAATAGAATACTGAGTCCATAAGACACTGTCGTTTCCCAAGAAGTTAGAGCATCATATGAGCGCTATCGGGTACTTTATTCTCCATTTCCCATAAATCCTCTTATGTTTAGGATTACCAAGGGACGATAATCCCTCAATTGAGGACCACCGTAGTTGCTAAACAGGATGGTCCTCATGGCTGAGCGTTTATAATTTCGCCCACTCTTCAGGCAGCATATTGGCCTGCAGATTAAAACCATCATTGCCGTCCGGTGTCAGCACATAGGCCAGACCTTGAGGATCTGGATAAATGCCAGTCGCTGCCTCAAAGATGTCGTCATGACCCACAATCACAGTATTTTTCCCACTCTCAGGAGCAGCAGTCAGTAACGGCATCACATTGGCCTTCATTTCCTCGACCTGCTCATCGGTATATTCTTCAAAAGGTAGGAAATTGAGTTTTGGATTCTTCTCATGCCGACCAAACGCAAGATCTGCTGTTTTCCAAGCTCGACAATACTCACTGGTGATCACTTTGCCCACTGGAATGTTCTTCTCAGTAAAGGCTGCACCAATATCTTTCGCTTGTTGAATCCCAACATCGTTGAGTTTCCGTTGGGTCTCACAGTCCTCCAACTTCATATTTGGATCCGCTTGATCAGCATAGTCTTTCTCTGTTTGAGCATGGCGGAAGTAAATAATATGTCCACCTTCTTGTAAGGCACTCAAGAGTTCTGGACCGCTCAATTTATCCTTAAAGTCTGCATTGGCTTTTTCTCCTTCGCTATACTCCTGGTTACCCTCTTCACCCCCTTCTGGAGATTCTGTCGTGGGTGAGCTTTGGGCGGTAGAACTGGCTGTATCTCCATCAGTTGCCGTCTCACCGCCGCAGGCTATCAGCGTAGCGGTTAACCCAAAGGCCAGAATGAGCTTGATTGCTTGACTTGGTTCTCTCATAGGTCTTGATGTTCTTGAAAACGTCATTATCGATTCTTAATGAGAGATATTATCACTAATTTAAAGCAACTAATGATGTTCAATGAGTTTCAGATTATTGAACATCATGCTCTAAAAGAAGCATGGTAGCGTTTTTGCCACTCATTTATTGATAATGCATGAATAAATAATGAAAAATATTATTAATAGATTGAGATCCAGATGTAGCTAGGCCAGCCTGCTACCTCAGAAATTTGTCCGGGTACTTCAAAAAGATAAGTATGAGCAACTTGGAAACCATTGAAGTTAAAGCCTTTCTGCCTGCAAAAGATTTTGAGGAGTCGAAGCAGTTTTATCAAGATCTTGGCTTTACCCTGAAGTCATCAGACGAGGGCATTGCCTACTTTTGCCATGACAATTCTAGTTTTTTACTTCAGGATTTCTACACCCCTGAGCTGGCAGGGAATCTGATGATGCATCTATTAGTTATTGACGTAGAGGCGTGGTGGGCCCATTGTCACCAACAGAATCTCCCTCAACGCTATGACGTAACCCTTGGAAACATTAAACAACAAGCTTGGGGAATGCGAGAGTTTACTCTCACAGATCCGAGTGGTGTACTGTGGCGAATTGCCGAAAATATCGAAGTCTAAGTCCAGGGTGCTCTGTCACCTGTAATGGGGGGCTTATTATAGTTACTGAATCCCAACTTGGAGACCAACAATCCGGCCTGAATGCTTGAACAACAGCATTGGCAATAAAGGAAATATCCGACTGATCAAACGCCATATCGGTGGCAAGCGCTGCAGATCATCCAAAAAGTGCTGAAGATAAAATTCTTCTCGCTTCAGGACAAAGCCAACATCCCATCGTTCTAGATCTTGGGATTGATCGATGCCCCACTTAAACTCAGCACTCGTTTTGGAAACGGTGTCATGCTTTGAGGTGCTATCAGTACTGCGCTGACTAAGAACATCGAATAAGACCTCAACTGAACCAAATCGAGCTTGAATTTGTTGCAAAAGGTCTTTATTCTCGGCTGCCGACAGATACATTGCTACCCCCTCATAGACAATCATCATCGGCTGTTTCGGTTCACGATCAATTTCATCCATCCAGGTAAAGTCCAAGATTGACTTTGCTACTAAATGATTGCGATCGCACGCCTCAAACACCTACCGTCTCAGATCAATGACATTGGGAAAATCAACGTCATACCAATGGACATGAGCCGTTTGTAACCGCGAGAACCGCGTGCACAAACCAGCCCCTAAGTTGACAATTACTGCGTAGGGATGGGTATTAATAAAATTCTGCACAATCCGATCTATCTGTCCTGTCCAGATCGCACATCCTAATTGTGACGCCCATCCCTGCTCAAATTTAGAAAAGTCATAATCGAGCTGATTGAGAATTTCCACCGCTTTCGGATCATCCAGGATAGGGCGAGAGCGCTGACTCTCAACCGCACGGGCATAAAGGGTAATCATCAGGGTTTCAGGAACCCCGTGTAGTTGTACGGATTGAGTCAATGTCATAGCAACCTCCACCTCCTGTGGCTCAAGATTAATTATTTAGGTAGGACAGCCTAAGCATGGCTATAAGGCTGAAAGGATGTTGGTGAGATAACAGACCGTTCAGGCAAGCATTCTCGAACGAGGGCAACCTTCCCGTAGCGTGGATCAATTTCAATCCCTTGTATTTCCATCGAGCGACAAAATACACCATCGGTGACAGGAATGCCATAGAATGCTTTCTCTAAAGGCTTTAGAGGCAGACATAGCTTAAAAACGGAGGGTCGATGTTCAGGTGGGATAAATATATCTGCTCCCATTGTCAAAGCGGGTTCATTATGAAACGGAAGCTGACCGACATTGGTCAAAATCCCAGCAGGAGTTGAAAATTGCTCACACCAGCGTAGTGCCAAAAACCATTTGGCGTCTGCAAGGCGACAAAAGGTTCTTTCAGAGGGCGTTTGGGGAAGGACTTTATAGCCATCTTTGACCGCTAGGATAGTTCCCCCTAAAAATCCAAATAGGACATTAATAGAATTGGCCATGACAGATTCTCTGGTAAACGATGAGAAAAGCAACTGTCCATGCATTCAGTCAGCAGCCAGTTGCGGCAAGAGAAGAAAATCCCTGAGAAATGCGGTTGCTCCTCAGGGAACGTAGACTGTGTTAAGGATCGGATCTGTGTAAGAAGAGAAATATTTATACAAGGGCTAGCTCTCGCTCGACAATGTCAATGCAGGTCTGACTGGGCATACCCTCACCAATCTTGATCACGGCCCGCCATTTAGCAAAACGAGCCTTCATGCGAGAATGCTCGGCAATGCGATCGAGCAAACCATCTAGCCTTTCTATTACTTTCTCGCTGGGATGAGCGGCTAAATAGTTCCAGTATTTACCTTAATTCTAGGAATCATGGCAGCATTGGTAATCGCTTGCACAAAGGGTTTGCCATCTTGGATTGTTTGCTGAATCGTTTCATCAAATAACATTGGACCACTGATATAGGTAGAAAGCTGCGGTGTGGTCATACCAAACTGTGCCTGCAAGCGTAATTTTCAAATCTGTGAAATCCTCTCCTAGCCTACTTTAGTCACTAATCAAAATTACACTCTTGGAGACTTA
>JANQPU010000283.1 GCA_028285315.1 Acaryochloris sp. IP29b_bin.176 | reverse complement strand
TAAGTCTCCAAGAGTGTAATTTTGATTAGTGACTAAAGTAGGCTAGGAGAGGATTTCACAGATTTGAAAATTACGCTTGCAGGCACAGTTTGGTATGACTATCTCCCGTCAACATTGCGGTTTTGATACCCTGGGCTTTGAGCGCTTGCAGGGCTTCAACAGCATCGTCTCGAACCTGATCAGCAATCAGAATCCGTCCAGTATATTGACCATCAACGGCTAAGTGGGTGACTGTGCCGTCTACGGTACAGATGTTATGGGGAATATTATCGTGATGTAGGAGTCGGTCATTGCCTGCCAGGACTGTTCGTCCGTCGATTTGGGCTCGAATGCCGTGACCGGCAATTTCTTCATAGGTTTGTATCGTAGACTCATCTACAGGCTGCCCATAAGCCTGCCGAATCGATTGGGCGACGGGGTGATTGGAGTGGGATTCCGCCTGAGCCGCTAAGGTCAATAGCTGATGCTCGGTGAAGCCATTCTCAGAAACCACGTCTGTTACCTGGAAATTGCCCTGGGTAAGGGTGCCCGTTTTATCGAAGACGACGGTTTTGACTTGGGTGAGGGTATCCAGGTAGGTGGCTCCCTTGACTAGAATGCCGCGCTTCGCAGCCCCGCCTACGCCGCCGAAATACCCAAGGGGAATACTAATCACTAGACCGCAAGGGCAAGAAATGACCAGCAGTACAAGGGCGCGGTAGGTCCATTGGGCATGGGTTGCGCCCGCAATGAAGAGAGGGGGAAGGAGTGCGATCGCAACCGACAAAATAACCACCACGGGCGTGTAGTAGCGGGCAAACCGAGTGATGAACTTTTCGGTCGGGGCTTTTTTGTGACTGGCGTGTTCCACGAGATCTAAAATCTTAGCAATCGATGACTCTCCAAACGGTTTGGTGACTCTGAGCGTCAATATCCCCGACTGGTTGATCATGCCGGCTAGGACAGTATCGCCTGGGGCAACCCCACGAGGCACAGATTCCCCTGTCAAGGCTGAGGTATCCAGTTGGGAGATGCCGGATAGAACCTCGCCATCCAGAGAAACTTTCTCCCCCGGACGTACCTGGATCACCTCTCCCACGCTGACGGTTTCAGGCGCAACCTGTTTAATTGTGCCGTTGACTTGGAGGTTGGCGGTATCAGGTCGGACTTCTAGGAGTGCCTTAATGGAACGACGCGATCGCCCCACAGAATAGCTCTGAAACAGCTCTCCCACCTGCAAAAACAGCATAACGGTCACGGCTTCTGGCAGTTCGTGAATGGCGATTGCACCCAACGTCGCAATCGTCATCAGGAAGTTCTCGTCAAACATCTCTCCCCGGAGGAGATTACGGCCTGCGGTGGTGAGGACCTGACGACCGCTCATCAGATAGGCGGGAATCAGGATGGCATACTTTGCGATCGCAAACGGAGTATTGTGTAGGGTTTCATTGCCAAAGATGCCAATGAGTAATAAGAGGGTGGAAATGACAATAGGCGTCACTGTTTGTCTCAGCTTGAACCCTTCTGGTTCGTGATGGCTACAGCAGTGGGTGTGAGAGGGGGGCATAGAGATATCCGTTGGCTAAAATACTGATATCTGAATATATGTTCAGATAATATTATATCCAATCTTTGATGTCTGCCTGTAAGGAACTAGGCCCTGGTGCCCGTCAAATGTTGTGATGGCTGGATGAACACCTGCAGCCAATCCCTAAGATTTGGCAAGATGTCTGTACTGTTTGGTGAAGCGAATGAAATGGCACAGCGAATTATTGGTTTGACGGGGGGCATTGCGACGGGGAAGTCCAGTGTTGCATCTTATCTAGAAAAACAATATGAGCTGCCTATTCTGGATGCAGATGTATATGCCCGCAATGCCGTGAAGCCAGGGTCAGTTGCTTTGGCAAATATTGCTCAACGCTATGGAACTGAGATTCTGCTTGCAGATGGCACTCTGGATCGCAAACAATTGGGCAATATCATCTTTAATGATCAGGCAGAACGAGCTTGGCTAGAGGGACAAATTCATCCTTATGTGCGAGAGCAAATTCTTGCTGACCAACAACAATTACCTAATCCGACGATTGTGGTTGTTGTGCCGCTGCTGTTTGAAGCAAAAATGACAGATTTGGTGACGGAGATTTGGGTGGTGGTTTGTTCGGATGAGCAACAACGTCAGCGGTTGATGAAGCGAGACTCCATCTCTCAATACCAGGCGGAAGCCAGAGTTGCGAGCCAAATGTCTTTGAGTGAGAAAATCAGTCAAACCAACACCTTCATTGACAACAATCATGATCTCACCTATTTATATGCCCAAGTTGATCGAGCCTTACACCGTGTCTCGGGAGCACATTTTTGACTTATACCCCAGTCAACAAGCAAGATGAAAAATACGGGAGATGCAATATTTTTCCTTTTAGACGGTGTCTCC
The DNA here is from genome assembly GCA_028285315.1 of Acaryochloris sp. IP29b_bin.176. Lineage (GTDB taxonomy): Bacteria > Cyanobacteriota > Cyanobacteriia > Thermosynechococcales > Thermosynechococcaceae > Acaryochloris. The sequence continues at coordinate 472 of JANQPU010000283.1, read as the reverse complement.
GTTTTATTGAAAGCCAAAATTATAATCTGTTGGTCTGAACGAGTACGCCGGTCCTTGGCCGTACTGAAAACGGTGGAACTTAATAGTTAATGGTAGTAGCTCCAGTTCTTTAAAACCAACACAGGGTAAGAAAAACCGGAAAAACTGACAGGTGGCCTGTTGCTGTACTGATCGGGGAATTTCGGGTGGAAAACGAGGGGAGTGCTATAAGGGTGAGGTTTATGTTTCTATTTTGGGGTGGAGCAAATACTTTGCTTACTGAGGTAATAAAACACATTAAGGCTCAATAGCTGTTTCAGGGAGGTTGTTCCATTCAAGTTGAAGAGGGTAACGTTAGGTAAAAATTTCCCTCCACTAGAATGATGCTAACGCTTTCTAAGAGGCCATTTATAAAGTAAGTGTGAAATAGGGTCTAGATGTGTGGATTGTAGGTTTAGGTTCAAAGTGCTGTGCTGAGCCAAACCGATGTCTG
>JANQPU010000282.1 GCA_028285315.1 Acaryochloris sp. IP29b_bin.176 | reverse complement strand
TAAGTCTCCAAGAGTGTAATTTTGATTAGTGACTAAAGTAGGCTAGGAGAGGATTTCACAGATTTGAGAATTACGCTTGCAGGCACAGTTTGGTATGAGGATCGGTAATGGACTTAAATCGACTGTTGATATGGATGGTCTATGTGTCCTGCTCCAGCCTGCTGATCGTTGGCTTGACACGAGGGAGAGCTGCTAAAGGTTGGATTTTTATCGCTGGATTGCTCTTCGGCTTAACCCTTTTTCTACAGCAAGTCTTCCCGCAGCAAGCTGGGTTAATCAGTGGTGCAGTATGGGTCGCAATGGTGTTAATCCCCCAGCGAGGGTCAGTGCGGATCAATCAGCTCACCTGGCGACATCAGTTTCGAACCGCTCGACGATGGGCTCAGGTTCTCCGACTATTGCATCCTATGGATAGTTTTTGGCAATGGCAGCGCTATCTCCGTGCCATGGAGTTTGCTCAAGCGGGGAAACTTGCTGAGGCTGAAGCCCAGCTTCTACCGTTTAGCCAATCGGCTTCTCTGATGAGTGTTGTCGCTCGCTGCCAGATCTTTCGCTTTCGTGGAGACTGGCAAGCATTAATGAACTGGATGACGCAAGAGGTTACTAAAGAAACAGTCATGAGTAGTAGCTCACTGATGACAACTTACCTGATGGCCTTGGGAGAAACCCATCGCCTTAATGAAATGATCCTAGAGCTAGAGCGATTTCAGCCTCGACTTGCCAACGTTGCTGGCAGAGACTATTGGGATTTCAGCCGTCTGATTGTGTTTGCCTTTTGCGGGCAACCAGAAATAGTCACTCGTTTGCTCAAGGGTCCCCTGGCCAAACTGGCTGACTCAGCCCAACAATTTTGGCTGTCCACTGCAGCAATAGCGGCGGGTGAAAAAGAGACAGTGCAACAAACGGCCGATCAGCTCATTGCCAGCGGTGATTGCCTGTATGCCAATACCTTACTCAAGAGAGTTCCCAATGTCTGTGTTGATAATCAGTTGAATGACTATTCTCGCCATCAGCTCAAGGCTTGGGGAGACACATTATTTTCAGAATTACAGGATCGTGAACGACAACAAGGCCAAGTATTGCGCTCACCCATTACGCTTGGTTTAATCACGATCAATCTCGCCTTTTTTGTTGCCACAATTCTTTTTGGAGGTAGCACGGATACCGTAGCTTTGTATACCCTAGGGGCTCTTATTCCTGCAGAAGTGGTGGCTGGAGATTGGTGGCGGCTATTGACGGCAGCTTTTCTGCATTTTGGACCATTACATCTCAGTCTCAATATGTTTGGGTTAGCCCTGCTCGGTCCGTTTGTCGAGAAAATGTTGGGAACTTGGCGCTTTTTAATCTCTTACCTGATCACAGCGATTGGCTCCATGCTGGCATTAACTCTGTTGACCGTTAGCAATATTTTTGTCACGCCTGCAGCCGTGGGAGCTTCTGGGGCAATTATGGGGTTGATTGGTACTGAAGCTGCGATTCAAATCCGCATTTTACGCCAGCAATCGTCCAAAGTGGCGGCTGCCCGATTGCGATTGATTGGCTTATTTGTGATGATTCAAATGATCTTTGACGCCATGACCCCCCAAGTTAGTTTTATGGGGCATGTGTCTGGTTTAGTGATTGGGTTTGGAGTGGGATGTCTGTTAAAGCTGCAATATATGACATCCATCTCCAGGCAAACGGTAGTGAACTCTTAGCCACCCTAACCCTAATTGCTTTATATAGGAGGGGCTGCCCAAGATTGATTGCTACTGTTTCATGGGCGATCGCCCTTCTTTGAGCAATGTAGACTTGCGATAAACCGGCATCAGTGTCTAGATGAAGGCTGGAGTATGGGGTATGACAAGGTGATATATGCGTAGATTGAAGTATTATATTGCATCCACCATTGATGGCTTTATTGCCCGTGAAGATGGTTCCTTTGATGGCTTTTTGATGACTGGAGACCATGTCTCGGATTATTTGGCCGCCTTACAGCAATTTGATGCAGTATTGATGGGGCGAAAGACCTATGAAGTAGGTGTAAAAGAAGGCTTAACCAGCCCCTATCCCCATATGCAGCAATTTGTGGTTTCTCGAACGCTGCAAACTAGCCCAGATGAAGCAGTCACCTTAGTTGCTGATGGACTGCATGATTTAGTCCAAAAGCTTAAGGCTGAATCTGATCAAGACATCTACCTCTGTGGGGGGGGAAGTTTGGCAGCGACTCTTTTAGCAGCCAAACAAATAGATGAAATAATTCTCAAACTTAATCCAGTGTTGTTCGGAACAGGCATTCCTCTATTTGCTGGTTCTCAGAAATCGATACCCACGACAGAGTTACAACTTTTGGATCACACAATTTATGGCAATGGTTTAGTGTTGCTGTTCTATCGCGTCCTCTATAAGGAGAAGACTTTGTGATAGCACTCAAAGTTTATAGTCACATCTTGTTCTCATGGGATCAATTCTTGCTATTCCTTCGTTTTGATTGCGCTAGGCCCGAGATTTCTCAAGGACTGCGTGCCAAAGGGACCAATTTGTATTAAGTTTTGTCAAAGGAGTCTCTTGATTCCAGTTCTTCTATAGATATTGTGTTTAGAAAATATGCTCCGGATTCGCACCGCTATTTTATGTACGCTTTTAGCATTGTTCTTATTACTGCCTTTACCCGCTCATGCGGCAAGTTCTGCAGCTACTCGTGCTATTGATGATGCAGATATTGTCACGCAAGATTTCTCTGGTCAAGATTTACGGGAAGCAGAGTTCAGTAATAACAAATTGACGGGCGCTAATTTTAGTGAGGCCGACCTGACTGCTGTCGTTTTTAATGGAGTTGACTTAACGGGTGCTAATTTAAAGAACGTCGATATGACTGGTGGGATGGCCTATCTGAGCAGCTTTGCAGAAGCCGATCTCAGTGGGGCAATCTTGACTGAGGCCATGCTGTTGCAGTCCAGCCTGCGCGATGCAACCGTCACTGATGCTGATTTTAGTTTTGCGGTTATTGATAAGGATCAGGTCAAGATACTCTGTGAAACCGCTAGTGGAGTCAATCCTGTGACAGGTGTTGATACTCGTGATTCTTTGGGATGCCCATAACTGCGGTCGAAAATGTGTTTGCCTTGCGGTTTGCGGTGCTCCTGAGGTCGTAAACAACTATCCAGGTTGGCTGGCAACTATCCTAAATCTGCTAAGAGGCCATTTATAAAGTAAGTGTGAAATAGGGTCTAGATGTGTGGATTGTAGGTTTAGGTTCAAAGTGCTGTGCTGAGCCAAACCGATGTCTG
>JANQPU010000251.1 GCA_028285315.1 Acaryochloris sp. IP29b_bin.176 | reverse complement strand
AGCAGAGTAACCTGATCCATAGGGTTTCATTGGTAGAGGTCGTATGCTCCATGAAACCCTACCCCTAAAAATGATTCAAGCTTTTGTCCTGTACTGAGGTAATTATTGTATTTATCCAGCTTTTAAGCGCTGATTGCAGATTTACCATAAATATCATGAATTAGATTTCTCAATCATCTATTTGACTAGGATTGCTAGCGTATATACTAGTTTTGCCAGGAACGTATCAAGGAAATCGGGTTTGATGGAGTTTGAACAACTAGCCTGGTTTTATCATGATTGGATTGAAGGATATTTACCCTGGAACCAAGGCAAGCCAATGAGCTTCGATGAAATTATCGGAAATACACTTTGCATGACTCTAACTGGCTAGGGTTGTTTTATGACGTTGCATTTGAACAAACTGTGTCTTTAGCCGTTCGGTGGGACACCATCTGGGTTCTTAATGAGATTTACCAAAGTTCAAGCACAGTGAGTGATTGGCCTTATTTATTCATTCGCATCAAACAAGCCCATTCAGTCATAACAGATCATTATGGTGATTTGACTGATATGCAACGATCCATTGCCACATCTGAAAACACCATGATTTCTGATCAGAATTTGCTAACCATTGATGATGTTTATGGTGGGAAAATCAGTATCACCCATAACCTATAAAGGACCTGTGACTTTTCTCACAATCGACCTAGCCAAACGAGTCGTATCGATTTAGCACCTCTTCACTTTTCTCATTTATTCAACAAGTTTTTTAGTACTAAGGGTTGATCGGTGATGATATTGTCTACTCCAAGCTCAATCATTCGCTGCATATCAGCGGGCTGATTGACCGTCCATATATGAATGGATTTTCCTTCTGCATGAGCCTTTTTAACCCGTTCTGGTGTGGCCAGGGTGAAGTGAATCGAGTAAAAATCAACCTCAAAATCAGGATACTCAGGTCGAGAAGGCGGAATGACTGGGCCAATCGTCAACTCAGGGTCTAGCGATCGCATCTGCCGCAGGATATCAAAGTCGAGTGATGAAACCATACAGTTTTGCTGCCAATTTTTTTGGTGGATCAGTTCAACCACCTGGCTGACGAGTTTTTGTTCATGACCATGACATTTTAGCTCCAGGTTTAACTTGATTCGGTCCTTAGCCAAGTCCATCGCCGAGGTTAGGGAAGGGATGCGAGTATGCTTGAAGTCCTCCCTGAACCACTGACCGACGTCTAGGTTTGCGAGTTCAGGGGTGGTTAGGTCCCAGAGGTTGCGATCGCATCCTGCAAGACGCAACAAATGACTATCATGAATCACCACCAAAGTATGGTCTTTGGTTTCTTGGACATCCAGTTCAATAAAATCAGCCTGATTCTCAATGGCTAACTCAAAGGCAGGAATCGTATTTTCAGGAGCTAACTGAGAATATCCTCGGTGGGCAGTAATGAGAGGAATCATATTTTGAACGCTCCCGGTTGACCGTTGTTGACTTGAAAAGAGGCCAGCGTTTGTATCGTTGAATCTGCATGTTCCACTGAATTGACGATTCGCAAATGGGTATACCAGATCTCGTGAGTCACATGACAAACTACATATCCTCGATAGCGACTATCCAAGAATTTGATATGAGGATTAATTTTCTTACTCAGTGCATATAGTACATACGGTAGTCCATCGGAGCTAATGGAAGTGCCTACAAATTCAGTACCAATCACAGGAGACTGAGGGTCCTGAAAGTTAGTCTTTAAGTCAGCAACTCCAAAAGAATGGATGTCTCCACCAATCACAACCAGGTTTTTGAGGTGCTGTTGCTCAATATATTGGAGGACACGTTGACGCGAAGCAACATACCCGTCCCACCCATCTGTCCAATAGCCTTGCACTGTCTCCAGGCCAAACTTCAGTTCTGCCATCAGCTGTTGTTGTGCAATCACATGCCAATGGGCTGAAGAGTTTTGCAGACCTTGCATGAGCCAAGCTTCTTGTTGCTTTCCCAGCATGGAGCGGTTGTAGGCAAGACGTTCATGGCAGGCAGAGACAACATACCCTCCGCCTTTACCGTTGTTGGCACAGGGTTGATCATCTCGGTACTGACGGTTGTCTAAGCAACAGAATTCAGCTAGTTGACCAAATTGGAAGCGGCGAAACAGTTGCACTTGCCCTGCTTGAGACCGAGCTGTTGGCCGCAAAGGGAGATGTTCATAATAGGCTTGATAAGCAGCTTTTCGACGCTGTCGAAAAGCTGCAGGGTCAGTAAAATCCTGGGACTGGTTGCTAGCATAGTCTTCATCTACTTCGTGATCATCCCAGATACAGATGAAGGGAAATGCAGCATGGGCCGCTTGCAATTGCGGATCACTTTTATACAAGGCATAGCGTAAGCGATAAGTTTCTAAGTCTACGGGATTGGGACCCACATGCAGTCTGGGATTGCCTGGATGGGGGTCGCCTTCATAGATATAGTCTCCCAAATGGAAGACGATATCCAACTCTTCTTGGGCTAAATGGTGATAAGCCGTGAAGTATCCCTGCTCATAATGCTGGCAAGACACAAAGGCAAACTTCAATTGTTCAGGCTGCGATCCGGGTTCAGGCATCGTTCGGGTGCGACCAATGGGACTTTTCTCTTGCCCCACCTGAAATTGGTACCAGAACCACTGTCCGGGTGGAAGATTCTGGATCACTATGTGCACTGAATGCCCCCACTGAGGGGTCGCATATGCAGTTCCCCTCTGAATGGTTTGTTGCATGTGTGGGTCTGTGGCAATTTCCCATTGGACGGGTATGGACACCTCAGGCATGGATGCTGAACCCAGCGGATCTGGTGCTAAGCGGGTCCATAGGACGACACTATCTGGTCCAGGATCCCCGGAGGCAACGCCAAGACTAAAGGGGTAGGCAGAGAATTGGGGCTGAGCCAGGGTCGGGGGGGACTGATCGCTGAGGACGACGACACCCATGGCTGCCCCTACCGTCAACAAAAATTGTCGTCGATTGAGCATCAGATATCTATCGATTTAGGCACTAAAGGGTTAGATGATTGGCAATCATGAAGTGAAATCCCATCCATCGATAGCTTTGATTGCCAGGAAAGTTGTCTGTAGATATTTGACGATATGACCTTGCTCTAAGTTGCGTCAAGGATATTGCATCCATAGTGGGTTGGGACATCTAGTAATTGTTGCAAATGGGTTGGCAGTGCTTCAGTTAGTCAGGCTCAAAGCAATTTTAGTTATAAGTTTCCAACGTTCTGGTCCGCTCAGGGAATGCATTGCCAAGAGATTGCACCCTCATTCAAGAGCCCCAGATTAGCGAGGATAGCCTAATGGCGAAAGCAAATCGATCCTTTAAGAATGCTGAAAAGCAGTCATCAGCCTAACTATATCTAGGATAGGTGGAATCTAGGGTATGCGGATCAGTTGTAGTGTGTTGCTAGGATATGCGGTCCGGCTTCGTTGCGTCTCTGATCGTAGAATTATCTGAGTCAGGCACGATGAACCGAACTTAAAAGTTTAATGAGCGGACAATGAGAGGATGAGTCAGCATTCCATAGAGGAGACTGAATAAACGAGCCGTTATTCGGAGCATAAGCTTTAATTAGAGCGAGGGGGTTGGTAGGGTGATATCTCAATGCTGTAGTCTGACTTGATGGTAACGAGTGAATTGACTGAAACTTTTGTAGCGTTTGCCCCATTGAACTGAATTACAACGCCACTCTCCAGATAGTCTTTGGGCATCATCCAAGCTACGTCTGTTTGAGGGGGCAATGCCAACGTATCCGACTTCAACGGCGGGGCCGTTTCATGCTGATGAAATGTCAAGGTAATCGTTGCGATCGCAAGGTTCCTGAAGGTAACTCTAGGCAACATCATTTTAGGGGATAAATAGTGAGGAACTGAACCTGTCAGAACAGGGGTACAACACTTTATAGCCACTGCTAATTTGCGAAATTCCTGCTGATAGGCCATGAGGGTATAAGGGCCAAACAGGGTTGATGCACCTTCATAGTGCTGAGCTTGATACTCTTCAAAGGTGGTGATGTATTGAGAGAAGGCATTGGCGTAGGTTGCGAGGGCTAGATAGTCCATCCCTAATTCAGCCTGAATCGCTGCGCGTAGCCGACGTCCGGCCATGGTTGTGATTTCACCAGGGATGCCAGCCAGGGTCAGATTACCAATTTTAAGAATTTGAATCGGCAATTCTTTCGGGGTAATCGGGTAGTAATCCGTTTCAGGATTAGCCAAACCGGGGGCAAAAGCAATCGGTTTGGGAGCATGTCCATCAATGAAATCATGCGTGAGCTTGCGGTCCAAGTGGCCTGGTAGTTCAGCGCCGGGCATCTCAATCGCGGCAATTACGCCTGAAGCCGCTAAAATCGCTGATTCGGCCCTCGTAATCGATTGAACCGTGATACCTTCTCTGAATTGAAAGGGGGGATCACTGTCTTCGCTACTGCCTGCGGCAAAGGAGAGTCCTAAGGCTGCTGGCCAAGTTCGTTTACCCGGCTGGTTTGCAATCTCAATATGGGACATATCAATAAATGTATGTCGATAATCGATGCTGCCATGCAGTGCTTCTACTGCCTGATCGAATAAGAATTGAGCTTGCTGATATTGTTGCTGACCATGTTTTTGCATCCGCTCAATATCATCGACGCCAGTTGGGATAGAGCCGTAAGCGACATTTCCTGAGACATCGCCACAGTTTGAATTGGCGAAAGCGGCAACAATGGGGTCACGAAAATTGTGATCAAACAGTTCTGCGGCATATCCTTTGTTATCACCCGTCACCAAAGTGTTGTATTGTCCGCGATCCGTGGGATGAATGGCATACCAGTTCAACAGGCCAATGGGTTTTTCAGTCTTACCAATCAGATGTACGAATTTCAGCAACAGCATCTCATGATCTGTATCACCGCTGTACTGGTTGCGCTCTGCTTCAGGATTTTGCAGGTAGGCTGCTCGTGAGCGTTGCCTACCGCAATCCTCGATTGGACCGTGGTTGACGTAGATTTTGCCTGGAGCCAGTTGGCTATGGGCTTGCTGAATGGCCGACACAATTCCAGAGACAATACATTCAAAATTGTGCCGATCAAACCCACCCATTTTGTTCGGTCCGCCCAAACTATGGTTGTACAGATAATAATGGGAATATCCTCCAGGACCACTGTGGGTGTGAGTTCCGCTAATTAGGAGGTTGTCAACTTGATATAGGTCCTGGCCGTAAATCCTTTGGAGTCGTCGGACGACTTCGATTTTAACGATTTGCGTACAAGACCATAGATCGGCTGATGCGATCGCAACCCGTTTTGAGGAGTTTGGATCGGCAATAATAAAGGCTTTGGCATGTAGTTGGGATTCAACCCCCGTTGTGCGTTGCTGTTTGTCAGCCATACCTTGCATACCCAAGCCAATAGCAGGATCAGTGATGCTACTTGCACCTGTACCAACTAGATACTCAGCACTGGGTAAATTAGCGGCTTGGGCCTGAAGGGAATCCAAGTAAGTCTGATCAATGAGCATTGAACCCATCACGATACTGGCAGCACTGAGAAACCGCCGTCTAGAGATTTTTGGCTTGGGTTGCATTTGATAGAAAGTCTGCAAAAGAATTCCCTATCAGAATTGTAGGGATTGTTTTAAACAGGTATCACTCTCCTTCCCAGTAATCTAAGCCAAGATCTTCACGCCCCATGAAATGAAACCCTTGGGGTTCACCATTGGCATCTACGTAAAAGTCTGCTAGCACGCCAAACTTACCTGAATCAGGATATTCGGTAATATCAGGGGACAACTGAGTACTGACGGCCAGGTATTTCAGCTCTGCAGTCCCCGTATTGATAATCTGATGCGCCGTTTCTTTTCCACCCGCAGGGCAAGCAATAATATCACCTGGATGAATGGGGTAAACAGCATTACCGATCCGAACTTCCCCCTCACCCTCAATCACATAGAACATTTCTTCATTTGCTCGGTGGCTATGAAACGGAAAGGCTCGTTTACCGGGTGGTACAGCAGTTAAGTTATAGCCGAGTTGTTTGGCACCAACCCTTGAAGCAATAAAGCCCATCCGCGCATCGAAGCGATCTCTAGCAGCACCCGTGGCTGCAAAGGAATCGGGCCGAGGATACAGTTCAACATCTGCAATATTGAGAATTGGATGGCTCATAGCGCTCGGTAGTCTCCACAAAACGATTGTCGTGGTGATTGAGTAGAAAGTAAATCCTGAAACCAACTCTAATGGTATATGTGTACCATTCCGAGATCAAGATGCCTCCGCTCAATTGAATAAGGGCTCACCTATCGTTGATGGCTCAACGCATATTGTGCTAAGGCTTCATTCATTGCCTCATAACTAGGACGGAACGATTGAATGTGTTGATTCTCTTGAATCCAAATGTGTTGATTCTCTTGAATCCAAACGTATAGACCGTAAAAATCCTCACCATGAATCAGGTATGTACCCTGTGGCGATGCCGAAAGATGCCAGTAGTGGCGACCACTCAACAATCCTGGGATGCCACCTTGCCAAGCCAGGCGTTGACCTGGCTCAAAATCAACGATTCTCACTCGAAATTCGTATTGCCCCCCTGAACCATCTGGAGAATTTGCCCTGACCTGCAGCTTTGAACCCAGTTTAGGTTCACCGATCACGGTGAGTAACGGGTTCCATTGGGGGAAGGACTCAAAATCAGTCAGAACATCCCAGACTTGACGAGGCGACAATGCAATCTCAATTTCGGTTTCCAGTTTCACCATGACCGCAGTCTATGCTTCTATTTGTAGTCTACTCCCCGCCTCTTGCAGACACCGGCACAAGATCAAGCCAAATGCACAAGAATCATGGCAGCATATCTCATGATGAAGCCTCATTCACATTATTGGATCCGTTGGAGGCTTGCATTGCCCTACCCATGTATTCCATCAAGTCGGCATCAATCATGCCTCTGCTAGCCATCTCAGCGCCCTCTTGCTGATACATCGACTGTAAGGATTGCGCAATCCCCGGATCGCCCCCCGTAAACTCTTGAAGTAGAGCTTGCCATTGTTGAGCGATGGCTTGCACCGTTTCACTGTTGGGATCAGTCCCTTTTGCCATTTCAGTCCGAGCTTGATCAATGAGCATTTGCCATTCTGCCTCGGCTTGGCGAATCCGTTCTTCGCCTAGTGCTTCCCGCCTGACTTTCAGTTGTTCTTGCTGTTCTGGGGTGTAGTATTTTTCGATCATGGTGGTGACCTCTATAAGTTGAATGAATTCCTGAATGGAGAGTGCCTCGGTGGACTGCAAGTGAGCAGCAACGGTTTCTAGCCGTGCGCATAGCTGCTGCTGTAACTCGATCTGCTCTTTAAGTTTGGACAGATGTAATTGCACTACATGATGCGGTGAAAACTCGCTCCGGCTCAAACATTCCTGGATTTGCGTCAGGGAAAAGCCTATTTGGCGGAGCGAGACAATTTGCTGCAAGCGAACAATGTCGTCTTCGTCGTAGAGTCGATACCCTGCTTCGGTTCGCCGGGAAGGCGACAGCAAACCAATTTCGTCGTAGTAGTGCAACGTGCGTACAGAGACGCCAGTTTGTTTGGCTAGATCACCCACTTTCATGGCAACCCGTTGACCAATTTTTCTCCTCAGCATTTGGAGATATTCCTACTTCGTGAACGGTTCTATGATAGGAACCTGACGTGACGTCAGAGTCAAGGGGAAACTGCAACAATATTTGTATATTTGACACAGCCATGGCTTGAACCTTTGAGTTGGCTGCGATCGCAGTCATCCATGAAGCTGCCTTTGGATGATGTGATCATCAGTCCCAACAGAATTTCAAAGCGTCTTTGATGTTCTCTTAATGCGATCGCACCCCAGAAGAACGTCTCATACCTATTCCTTAGCAAGATGACCTGTATTGATCGACAAAAGTACTGCAAACACGTCAACTTAATAAATTAAGCAATTCATCCCCATACGAAATTGGTATTACTCGCTAAATTTCAGTTGCCTTGCAGGAGAACCCATTCACCTCCCTTCTCTATCCCGAGCATAAAGAGGCTAATAGCAGCAATGGTTCTGTGCTAGCAAGCATGGGTGGACCATTACTGGTCTAGCTGATCTTGCCCAGCTTTGATGAGGCGTGGATAGAGGATATCCATCACTAGGACAAGCACCAAGTGGAAGGGCAGAATAAGAAATGTGAGGGCTGAAAATCGCAGTACCCCCATTGCTGACTCAACCGGAGCAGGTCGAGAAGACTCAAGCCAGTCGAATGCAGACGCCATGAATTCAGACACTTGCTCTTTGCCCTCCACACATTGCCAAGGACTGTGAGCAACGGTCAGGTGTTCTGGCTCCCAGGCTCGGATTGTTGCGAGAGCTTGGCGTAAAGTGTCTCGTCCAAACGAATGGACAAGCTGAATCCCTCGCGGTGTATGTCGATACATTTGATTCCATTGGGTTGTGACTTTGGACATACCTGAAAAAATCGTTGGATCGAAGTCCATAATCATATCCGTGAGCATGATTGTTCGTGACTCGTGGTGGAAAAAGACCAGTTCATCAAACCATCCATGCCAAGAACGGAATACCAGCTGCCCAATTTGTCCGTCCCATTCGGGTTCCGGTGTATCAGTGGATAACGTTTTTTCAAAGATTAGGTCTTTGCGCTTGGTAGCCAATCCTGGCGAGGCATAGAGCTTTGCGTCAGGATAGGCGTTACGCCAATCTCCCATGTGCAGATGGTGAATATTATTGGGAGAAACCAAATACTTAACGGTTCCAAGGGTCTCCAGCACCTCTTTGATAGCCGGTGTTAGCGCAATTGGAGAATGAATAAATAGGCTGTGATCTTGCAGTCGAATGACAATTGCACGATGGGTATAGGGATAACGGGGTTGGGCAGGGGGGCGAAAAAAGACAAAATGATCTGCCTCTAAGGTCCAAATATTAGTGGCAAGTTGGACCAGGGGGTTTGTCAGTGGTTTGGGAAGCGGGCGAAATCCTGTGTCCACAGTGATGGCTCTGTTTATCTAGGGGTGGTTGGGTTCAGTTTGCACAACCTCATAGAGATGGAACTCATTTTCAGCCAAGCCTGTCCAATAGCCATCTTTCTTGCCGAACCCTGGGCGTTGGGTTAGTTTTGTAATCGCGTCTTCGTTTTCCCATTGACCATAGTTAATGACTCGCTCTCCGTCTAGGGACCGATGGAAATTTGCAGACACTAAACCTTCTAACGACATGGCTGGTCCCACATGCTCTTTGGCTAGCTCGACCATGCGGGGCTGATTGTCTACGGGCATCCGAAACTCGGCAAAGTGGACAAAGTATTCCCCAGCCCTAATTTGGGGCACACCCACCTTGGATTCGGAAGCGACAATTTCATAGAGATGAGAATCCATCTCCTCGACTAGTTCTTGCAGGGGAGCAACCCTGGCTTGAACGTTGGGCAGTTGCCTGAAATTTTCCAGAGCGGTCTCATTTTCCCATTGGGCATAGTTGGCGACCTTGAGGCCATCTAGGCTGCGATGCAGGTTGGCGGACACAAATCCTGGCTGATGTTTTGCGATCGCAAAGAGTTCCTGAACCTGCTCAATCACCGCTGCCTGCTGTCCTTCCTTGACTTTGAACAGGATAATAACCGTGACCCATTGATTCTCCAGATCGAGTGCTGCCATCAAATTTCTCCACTAGATCGAGCAATAAATATTTTGGATGTTAGGAGGCATACATGAGCCACAAAATGAGATTTATCTCTATGAGTAATTCCTGTCGTGGATGGTCTGAGTATAACGCTGGTCCTAATCAACATATGTTCTCTTGCACCATTTAATCAGGGCATGGCAATGAGGCACAGCAATCATGTATGCCGAGGAGATACCGCCTCTCAATCAGCCCATGACACTAGACCAGGTGGTTACCATGAAGACAATGACGGCTGCCAAAGCCAACACCCCTTGAATTAAATTACCAATTAAAGAACTGGCAACCACTGCCAAAGCCGCTTTAAGTGATTGTTTCAGATTGCGTCGATACAGAAACTCCCCAATAAATGCCCCTATGAATGGCCCCACCAGTAGACCAATAATGGGGCCACCAATGACCAGCGCAGGGGGCAACAATCCGAACAAGACGGCAATTAAACCCACCATCGCGCCAATTTGTCCCCAACGGCTCACTCCCGCTTTTTTAGCGCCCCAAAACGTCGCTAAGAAATCTACGGCTGTGCTGAGGATAAGGACGGCAATGGCTACGCCTAGGGCCACACCAATCTTGCCAAAGCCGACGACTAGGCCCCAGATCAAAATGGCGGCTAACACTAGACTGGAGCCGGGTAATGCAGGGACGACGGAACCCATCACGCCGACGATCATAACGGCGACTAGGAGCCAGTACAGGATGATTTGCTGGTCTTGTAGAGAGCTTAAGAAGTCCACTGGCATTATCCAGAAACGGAATTTGATTCTTGTTGACTGAGGGTGTTGTCTAATTTATCTGCGATCGCACTTACCCACGCTTCATCCTGGTTGGTATAGCTGCGAGGGACGTTGGCTCCTAGAATGAGAACTCCCTGATCACCGATGGGCTGACAAATCACCCCCTGAGTATTTTCAGGCAGATAATCAAACTCCACCTTACCTGGATAAAGCTTTAGGGCGACTAGATAGACGGCTTTCCCCGTGCTTAATACCCGCTCCACAATTGCTCCTGGCTTAACTGTTGAAGTAGGTCCCAATACCCCGCGTCGCAGCAATACCTGATCGCGATACCAAACCACAACAGACTTGGTAACGGTATTGGTGAGCAAAATGTGAGAGGCCCAGGCTAACTCGGTTTTGGCGGTTTCCGATAAATTAGGTGCAAGTTCAAATCCCTGCTCTCCGATTAGTTCGACAGCCTCGGGCGATCGCGGCTGAACTCGCTGCCACAGTAGTCCGGTCAAAATTAAAACAGCACTAATAATCACCCCCACTGCATCCGAGCGGGCCTGCGATGTTGTCAGACTTGAGGTAAGTAAACGGTTAATCAGCAGCAGGGTCCCACCTAGTCCCCCAACTGCAAAGGGCAATAACCGTAAGATTCGATTGGGATCAGATCTTGCCATCCCTTTTTGCTTTAAATGTCAGGACTATCTTCATGGTAATCCGTCGAGACAAGGGTTTTGTGCTTCCAAAACAGTCCTGCTGGAAATAAGTGTGTCGCGCCTCTATCCTACTTAGAGGTGTGACATTTGACATCCAAATTCCTAGAAGTAAGGATTCTATAAAACTGTGAGGTAAAAGAGGCCCTGTTGCTGATCTAGTTATGCAATCAACAGGAGGGTAGACTATGAGTCACCAATCAGAACAAAACAAAAATAATGCCAAAGCATTTTACGACTCGATGTTTAATCAATGTCGTCCCCGCGAAGCAATAGAGAAATACGTTGGAGACGTTTACATTCAACACAATCCCGAAGTAGCCGATGGGAAAGATGCTTTCATCGAATATTTTGAACGGATGGCATCAGAGTTTCCGGGTAAAAAAGCTGAATTTAAGCGAGCAGTCGCTGAGGATAATCTGGTTGTTCTACATTGTCATCAAACATGGCCTGGTGATCATGATTATGCAGGGATTGATATTTTTCGATTTGATGACAATGGCAGGATTGTGAAGCACTGGGATGTTCTGCAAATCATTCCTGAACAATCAGCAAACAATAATACGATGTTTTAGCTAAACGCACCGTGAATACGAGGAGAGCAAGTATCATATTCAGCTTATATGTTTGATTGCAAGCATATGAAACTGGGCTGGCCGATAGTCGACTGCTGATGCGAAGTGATGGGCTGTAGCACCTCTAACCAAATTATCTAATTTAGTTTAGTGTAAGCTTTACGATGGAATGATTATGGAGTATTTCACCGAGGCTGTGTGAGAAACCCAGGATAAGCATTCGGGTATGGTTGTTATAGGCGAAAGGGGCAGCAATCATCAATCCGAAATGATTGCTGCTCCAAAAGTTCAGTCAAGAAATTGCTGCACTGAGCTAACAACTTTGATTAGGTTTAGAGGGTCTTAGCTGATCTGCGTGAGAATTGTTGGGGCTGATATTGGAGAAGTAGGATCAACTGAGGCTAAGGTCATTGGGAAATGATGGGCATTCACAGAATGCATCACCTGGAGTCCCATAGTGGCCCGATTCAAAAGGTCCGCCTCGGTGCGCAGGGTTCTTCCACTGCTATCGAGCAGGGAATGATTAAAATTGAATCCATTCAGATTAAATGCCATGGTACCGATACCTAAAGCCGCAAACCAGAGGCCAATGGTGGGCAGTGCCGCTAGGAGAAAGTGAATGGAGCGACTATTGCGAAAGGCGATGCCAGGGATAAAGAGGCGTCCTAAATAGCCAGCATGTCCCGCGAGTAGATTATAGGTGGCTTCCTGTTGGCCGAATTGATACCCGGTATTCACCGACTCCAAGCTAGAGGTTTCCTGAACCAAGCTGGAGGTAACTAAGGAGCCATGCATAGCACTGAGGAAAGCACCGCCAAAGACACCGATCACACCCAGCATATGAAACGGATGCATCAAGATATTATGCTCCGCTTGAACCGCCATCATAAAGTGGAAGGTGCCGGAAATACCCAGGGGCAGACCTTCAGAAAAGCTACCTTGCCCCATCGGATACACCAGCAGCACAGCCGTGGCAGCAGCAACCGGAGCGGAAAAGGCCATGGCAATCCAGGGTCGCATACCGATGCGATAGCTGAATTCCCACTGTCGTCCTAAATAGGCCCAAATGGCGATCAAGAAATGCAAAATAATGAGTTGATAAGGTCCCCCGTTGTAGAGCCACTCATCCACAGAAGTCGCTTCCCACAGGGGATATAAATGCAAGCCAATAGCGGCTGAGGTGGGAATCACTGCTGTGGTAACCATGTTGTTTCCGCCCATGAGAGAACCAATCACGGGTTCACGAATACCGTCCATATCAACAGAAGGGGCTGCCACCCAGGCGAGCAAAAAGGTAATAGCCGCAACAAACAGCGTAGGGATCATCAGCAGGCCAAACCAACCAATATAGAGTCGGTTGTAGGGACTGGTAATCCATTCACAAAACTGTTCCCAGACCGAAAAGATAGATAACCTTGATCGAGTCTGAATAGTGGTAGACATAACGAATACTCCTTTCAAACTTGCGTTTGTGTATACTACTGAGTTTTGAAGTGGCGTTAGGCTTGAGTTCCTTCCCCCACACATCCCTGATTTGCAAGGTCTAGGGAGGGTTGGCTACCTGAGACAGTCTCTAGGCCCAACTGACGCCACCGCATCATGCCACCTGTAATGTTAAAAATCTGGGTAAATCCAGCCTTGGATAGCTGGGCGGCAGCGATGGGACTCCGATGAGCCGTCAAACAGATCAGTGCAATCGGCTGATCCTTCGGCAAATCTCTGAACCAGGCGGGCCACGCCCATCGCCGTAACCCAGGTATCATGCCCAGGAAAATCCGGTGAAGACCGAAATTTAAAGCATGGGGGGCGTGGAACATGGCATATTCTGCACCACTGCGAACATCAATCAGCAATGGTGGATGGGGTAACTGCACCCACTTTTGGGGTGATAAGTGAGTGACGGTCGATGTTGAAGCAGATGTTGTCATTAATGACCTCCATAATTCACAAGTCGTTTATGGTTTTGCTGGCTACGCTACAGCTTCCACAGGTGTGCCAGCTTCAAACTGAACATTCAGATGATCGTCATCTAGATTGGCGCTAATGGGTTGATGGACTGCTAACACTTGCAGCAAAATTAAATTGCGGCGATGATTGCCAATACAGACATTCAATTCATGGTCTTCATTCAAATACCATCCACACTCCACCTGGTTGAGAGGTAAGATCATTCTTATCCAGTCGGTTTTTAATTTCACCAAGATCCTCACTGAACCAATTAAATAGCTGAGGTGCTATTGGGTAACGTGCTTAAGCTGCTGTGTAGGCTTGCCTATGTGCGTCAACGTAATGGTGGACAAACTGCTTGATTTGAGGTTGGGCATCTAAGTTAATGCCCATTTGCTGACCTGTCGATAACACCCTGTCCACAGTCATCCCCTCATGCAGGGCCATAAATATCAACGCCATTGCGCCCGATCGCACACCGCTCTGGCAATGAATTAAGATGGGTTCCTTCAACTGATCTATCGTTGCCAGCACTTGATCTGTTAAAGAATCCGTGATCTGGGCTGGATTTACGGGAATATGGGCATACTGCAGCCCTGCTCGTTTCACCAATTGCTGCTCATTTTCTAAGAAGCCCGGTTCATTGGGCGATCGCAAATTCAATACAGATTGATATCCCGCTTGGGCTGCCTGTTTCAGTTGATTTGGACTTAATTGAGTCGTGGCAATACTCAGCGATTCGTTCAGTTTGATCGTCTCTTTGGCAAGTTCCGTTTTACCAGCATCAGTGGGTTGAGAGTGGTTGAGATTGTTCACCCACCAAGGCGTTTCACCCGTTCGTGGATCAATGTCATTCCAAGGAGCAACCCAGATTGCATCTCCATCTACCCAGACCCGAGATAACTTCAGTGGTCGGTTGGCTGGCCCCCGTTGCACAGAGCCATCAGGGGCAAATCGAGACCCATGGCAGGGACACTGGAATTGTTGATCCACCTCATTCCAGGGAAAGGTACAGCCGAGGTGGGTGCAGTTGTCCACCACGCCCATCTTAGATAAAGTGCCATCTTCTTGAACCGTTAAGTAAGTGGGCTCCCCTGCAAGGCCCGCAATCAGGGCACGGGTCCCCGGTGGATTTGCCAAAATTTGTTGGGCAGGAATAGGTTTGCCATGAATATCCTTGGCGAGAACAGCACCGCTATCATTCTCTTCAGAGGGAGGGATAAAAAATTTAGCCCCAGGGAATAAAATCGATCCAGCAGTGATCGCCACTACTGAGCCCGTCAGAAAGTTGAGCAGTTGCCGTCGTGACATAGATGGGCTTTCCGAGGAGAAAAGCTTGTCATCGATCGGATCGATGGGAGAAGCATTGCTCTCCACATTGAATGAATGTTCAAGGGGAAGACTTTCATCCGCCATTCATATACCTCCGTCATATCTAGGGTGATTTTTTCAGATCTACATTTGGTTGACACAGCTCAACAGGGTTAGACTTTTTCCCTTATGACTGACAGGTTTTGATACCCAATAGGCCATAGAGAGGGCAAACGCCGGCTATGGCGGTGATCCCTGGGATGGCAGAGACGATCGCTAAGCCAACTCCCAGTGTTGTACCGCCATAAATCTCTAGACCCAAATAGAGCAATAGCACTCCCAATCCCAGACGTAACAGACGGTCAACTATACCAACATTCGTCATCATCGTTATTTCCTCCAAGATTTGTAGATTTAGGAATTGCCTTGATTCTAATATTAATAATTATATAGCTATTTAGTTATAAAAACAACAAATCTTTTATTTATTCACAGCTATGGGTTGAAGATACTGCCATAGTTAGGATAAACCTAGCGCTGGATCGGGGCTTGAGAGTCATCTTTAGTCGCACTAGATCTGATCGGCAGTCCTATCTCAGCGAAGATGAACCCCAATATGCAAGTATTCAACAAATCTATTCACAGGTGATCACAGATGCTCCTGAGACTTCTTGGGTTCCGCAGCAGAAGTTAAAAGTGTTGATTATATTATTAAGTAGTTATATAGTATAAAATAACTTAAGGTGCAATTTGGATTGAAGAATTAAGGTCATAAATATTTTCAGGTACAGCTTGCTACAACCAAACAGTGTTGGACCCATGTTCCTGAAGCTAATCAATGTATAAATTTCAGCTTTTAGATCTCGGCAGACCATAGTTTATTCACAACTGCGACTGAAAGCTTTTTGAGACCCATCCTTTCGAGAGGACTTTAATATATGGCTCATATCGTTGTTATTGGTGCTGGACTGGCCGGACTACCTACTGCTTATGAGTTGAGGCATCTGTTATCCCGCCCGCACAAGATTACACTCATCTCTAATACGTCCAAGTTCACATTCCTTCCCTCCTTGCCTTGGGTAGGACTGGGTTTGACTCAACTAGAGAAGGTTCAGTTAGAGGTGAGTGAGCTAGTGACGAAACGGGGGATTGAATGGCTACCTGAAGCCGTGACCCAGCTTAATCCCTATACTCAAACTATCCATACTGACGCTCATGCGTTGGACTATGACTATGTCGTCATCGCCACGGGAGCAGAGCTAGCCTTAGATATCGTGCCCGGATTGGGACCTGACAATGGATTCACCCAATCGGTCTGCAATCCTCACCATGCCTTGATGGCAAACATTGCATGGCAGAACTTTTTACAGCATCCCGGTCCCTTAGTTGTGGGCGCAGTACCAGGAGCAAGCTGCTTTGGCCCTGCTTATGAGTTTGCTTTGTTAGCTGATTTTATTCTCCGCCAGCAGGGGTTGCGCGATCAGGTTCCCATTACCTTTGTGACACCAGAACCCTATGCGGGGCATTTGGGCATTGGCGGCATGGCCAATTCGAGTCAATTGGTAACCGAGTTGATGGCGGAACGGGAGGTTGAGGTGCTGGAGAATACAGCTATCTCTCGTATTACCTCCCAAGACATTATCTTGGCGAATGGTCATCAGTTACCCTTTCGCTACTCTATGCTACTTCCTCCCTTCCGGGGTCCTCGCTTTATC
Organism: Acaryochloris sp. IP29b_bin.176; assembly: GCA_028285315.1. Taxonomy (GTDB): domain Bacteria; phylum Cyanobacteriota; class Cyanobacteriia; order Thermosynechococcales; family Thermosynechococcaceae; genus Acaryochloris. The sequence continues at coordinate 7,407 of JANQPU010000251.1, read as the reverse complement.
CGCGAGGCAGTAGGTTTGGGAGATGCCAATGGTTTTATCCCAGTGTTGCCGACCTATCAACATCCCACTTTCCCCTCGGTCTATGGTGCAGGCGTCGTCACGCAGTTGGCCCCACCAGAAGCAACTCCTATCCCCATTGGCGTGCCGAAGACAGGGCAAATGGTAGAAGCGATGGGCATGGCTGTGGCTCACAACATTGCCTTGGAGCTAGGGGCAGTCTTTGCTCAGTCCGTCTCGCCTACTTTGGAAGCGATCTGCTTTGCTGATTTTGGGGATACGGGACTTCTGTTTTTGGCAGACCCCGTTTTACCCGATCCAGAGACGGGAAAACGACGCCGAGCTATTACGCTAGGGGGTCGCTGGGTTAGTTGGATGAAAACTGCCTTTGAGCAATATTTTCTAGCCAAAATGCGTTGGGGGTCTGCTGTCCCCTGGTTTGAGCGTTTAGGGTTACGGGCTGTGGGTTTGTCTCTGTTAGAGCCTGTCCCTCAGGGTGAACATCGCTCTGTCCACAGGGATGCCCTGAGTCACTGAGGGCTTGCTAAGCCTATGGGAGGAGGCAATGGTCATGAATTTTCATCCTCATGATATGGAGCAACTGGCACAGCGCTTCAAAATTTTAGGTGAGCCTGCGCGCTTACAGATCCTCGCAACCATTTGCGACCAGGAGAGAAGTGTTCAAGACATTTGCCACCGAACTGGGTTACATCAGGCCAATGCCTCCAAACATCTACGGATGATGAAAGATGCCGGGGTGGTGGCCTGCCGCAAAAAGGGCGTATGGCGGTACTACCGTATCGTTGCACCGGAGGTTCTCAGCCTCTGTCTCAGGGCTCAAAAGTCCCTGAAGCAAGCAGAGACACCTCTAGTGCGGGACAACTCTCAGATGGAGGCTGTTGAGTAACAGTGATGGATATCCGCTCTACTAAAACAGAGTCACTTCCTAATCAGCGGCTCAAAGTCGTTCAGCTCAAGCGCTGGAGATATTTGGTCTTGCTCTTAGCTGTGTCAAGCGGTGCAGCTGGGTGGATGTTCAGTAGGCATCTTACACAGGAGATATCGACCGTTGCTACGATTACACCAGTGGCGGTGAAAACTGCGATCGCAACTCAAAAACCTATAACCCTCGACCGGACCCTCACGGGCACCGTTGAATCATCTGAAACAGTTACCCTGACGAGTCGAGTCATGGGCCAGATTCGGCAGCTAACTGTCCGGGAAGGCGATCGCGTCCAAGCCGGACAACAAATTGCTGAAATCGATGTTCGTGATATTCAGGCCCAACAGCAGCAAGCGACAGCAGCGATTCCACAAGCCCAATCCGCCGTGAGCATTGCCCAATCAGCGAAACTAACTGCCCAAGCTCAAAAAAGTCAGGCCCAAGCCCGTGTCCAAGAGGCTCAAGCCCAACTGACCGAAGCGCAAGCCGAACTCGCAGATGCCAAACTCTATCAAAAACGGATGGCCATGCTGCGACGTGAGGGAGCGGTGAGTCAATCTCGCTTGGATGAGGCGAATACCCGCTTATCAGTGATTCAGGCTCGTATCAGTCAAGCACAAGCAGGTCTGACCCAATCCCGCACGACGGTGAAGCAAGCCCAAGCTGCCGTTGGACAAGCCCAAGCTCAAATCCGTCAGGCCCAAGCCCAGGTCAATCAGGCCCAGGCCGAAGTCCAGCAAACTCAGGCCAACCTTGACTATGGCACCGTGATTGCTCCCTTTGCGGGCGTGATCACGCATAAGTACACCGAAGTGGGGGCAATGGCAGGTCCAGGGCAACCGATTGTGAAGTTAGAGCGTAGTGGACGCTTAAGACTGAGTGTCGATGTACCTGAATCTTTGATCGGTCAAATTCAAAAAGGTCAATCCGTTTCTGTATTAATCGATGCCCTCAATCGCCAGATCAATGGTCGGATTAGCCAAATTGTCCCTTCTGCCGATCCAAGATCCCGGAACTTTACCGTTAAGGTTGCTCTGAAGACGACCCAAGACTTGCTGTCAGGGATGTTTGGTCGGTTGCAGTTGAGGTCCATTGCTAGTCAAGATACTGCTTTACGCCAGGGCCTCGTGATTCCTGAAGATGCGCTAGTCAATCAGTTTGGAGTCACGGGAGTGTTCAAAGTTGTAGATCAGCAAGCTCAGTTTCAGCCCATTACCACGGGTCAGATTCAGGGCAAAACAGTGGAAGTCTATTCAGGATTGGAGAGGGAGGATCGCGTCATCATCAATCCCAGCCCGTCACTGCAAAACGGTACAGCCCTGCAAGTGAGCTAACGGGGGCAATTCGCAACTCAACCTCCACTCGGTCTACCCAATGAGAACAAGAGTCTAAATCACTCAAAAGCAGGAGAAAAAGATGACTGCACCCATTCAAACAATTACAACACCCTTTGCGTTTAACATCACCGTCAACTGCTATCTCGTTCAAGCTGACACAGGGTATATTCTGATTGATACAGGAATGCCAAATCAGCGGCAAGCCATTGAGGACGCCCTTGAACAGACACAGTGTCAGATGGGCAGCCTGAAGCTGATTATTCTCACTCATGGTGACATTGACCACTGTGGTAATGCGGCGTATCTCCGTCAGAAGTTTAGTGCACCCATCGCTATGCATGTTAATGATGTCGGCATGGTCGAACGCGGCGATATGTTCTGGAACCGCAAAACTCCTAATCCACTCATTAAAGTTCTATTTAGATTGTTTTTCGGTCTACGCAAAGCAGATCAATTCACGCCCGATCTATACCTAGAAGATCGATCCACTCTATCTGAATGTGGGCTGGATGCTGAAGTCATTCATCTTCCCGGCCATTCAAAGGGATCTATCGGTGTCTTAATGTCGACTGGCGACCTGTTTTGCGGTGATTTACTCGGCAATACTGATAAGCCTGAGCTTTGGACCATTATTGATGATCCTGGAGCAGCCCATACCAGCGTCAAAAAGCTAGACAGCTTACCGATTAATACGGTTTACCCCGGACATGGACAGCCGTTTCCAATAGAACAGTTCATGCACGATCACAGTCAAGACCAGTCCCTAGATTCTCAAGCAACTTATGTAAAGCCGGGTCAGCTATTCAACTATTAATGGCGTGGCGTGAATCCGTTCCTTTGGCATCACAATCGGATTTGAAGATGGAAACAAAAATAATCATTCTGGGAGGCTATGGAAACACTGGCCTCTTAATCGCTAGATTGCTGTTACAAGAGAGCAATTCGGAACTGATCCTGGCGGGCAGAGATCTAAGTCGAGCACAGCAATCAGCCGCTGGATTAAATCGCGAATTCCATACAGATCGTGTTTCCAGTCAACAAGTTGATGCGGCTAGTCCGAAGAGCTTAGCAGCAGCATTCGCTGGTGTAAACCTAGTGGTTGTCGCATCCAGCACGATGGAGTATACCCACAATCTTGTGAGGACAGCGCTTGATACAGACATCGACTATCTAGATTTACAGCTTTCTTCCCCGACAAAGTTAGCTGTCCTTAACGCTTCTCGCGAAGAAATAGCCAGAAAAGACCGATGCTTTATTACGGACGGTGGCTTTCACCCAGGTGTCCCGGCTGCGATGGTGCGGTACGCCGCCACCCAATTGGATGCGTTAGAGGTCGCAAACGTCAGTACTGCCTTTCAACTAAATTGGCAGACATTATTATTCTCAGAGTCCACGACCTTTGAATTGGTGGATGAAATGATGAACTTCAATCCGATGATCTTGAAAAATAGACAGTGGATAGAAATGAAGATGAATAAATTCCCAAAATTCAATTTTGGTGAACCCTTTGGTGAACGGTATTGCCTATCCATGTTTTTGGAAGAACTGAAGTCTTTGCCAAATTCTATTCCGTCTTTGAGGGAGACTGGTTTCTACATTTCAGGATTCAACTGGATGACAGATTACATCATTATCCCGATAAACTTGGCTGTCTTGAGAGTATTCAAAGAGAAGGCGAAGGCACTGATGAAGAATCTGTTTGTCTGGAGTCTTAGAAATTTCAGCAAGCCTCCTTTTGGCGCGGTCATTCAGTTAGAGGGGCAAGGCTTGAAAGCTAGACAGATTAGAAACATACAGATGAGGCTGGCCCATGATGATGCGTATGTGTTAACCGCAATTCCTGTGGTTGCCTGTCTGCTGCAATATTTAAACGGCAGTATTCGACGCCCTGGCTTATGGTTTCAGGCAAACCTCGTTGAACCCAAGCAGTTCTTTGAGGATATTAACAGACTTGGCGTCAAAGTTAGTCTGCCAATGACATAGCGTTCGATACAGTTTCAAGATGCCTCGCTCGACTTCATCATCGTTGAGATAAGTCAATGTTGCCCAAGGAGGATATAGATGATGTGGTGTCGTATTCGTCAATCATTTTCTTGGCTTCTACTATTAGGAGCTTTGGTCCTATTGTTCCTGTTTGGTATGGGACGATTTGCAGCCCCACCCGCTGCGGCTATGATTACACAGCAGGAAGAGAGCACAAACCAAATGCTCTACCAGTCTCGCCAGACTCTCAAAGATCGGAATGGGATGAATTGGCAGGCGATCGCATTTAAGCGCATCCGTCCCAACGGCGCAGTCACCCTAAACCTACGCCTGGTAGGCTTCCCCGGTGAGGTTGAGCTAGAGCATTCTCATCCGCTGGCGATCGCAACCTCAATGGGCCAAACGTTCACCGCCGTAGATGTCTCCCAAGAGATCGATACCGATACCCCTGCCAGTCCCAATATCGGTCAGTATGACTTGCAGCCGATTCTGCCTCAGCTCTCTGACGTAGTTCCGGTACGGCTCTCTTTGCCGACTACCGATGGCTCTGTCATAGCCCTTGATGTCTCGCCGGAGGCGATTCAAGAATGGCAAACTGTTGCGACCCAAAGCTAAAGGGGCGCAAGTGCTGAACTGAACTTTTGAAACTGTTTTGAATGAGAGGTTGACCCATGAGTGAACTTTTTTCTCCTACGTGGATGCAGGCTTATCTCAATCAGTGGAATGCTGAACCCGAACTGGTGGATGCCTTAGCAACCATTCATTTTAATTCCACAATCGCTTATGGGTTTAAGGATGCGCCCACGCCCAAAGGTGTGTTGATGATTGAAAGTGGACGAGCGATCGCAGCTGGTTCCTATACCAACCAAGCCCTGAACTGGGACTTGCGGGCCAACCCAGCGGACTGGCAAAAATGGCAAGCCAAGGGTTTAAACATGATGGGGCTGAGTATGGCCTATATGAGCGGCAAACTCAAGTTTGAGGTGGGCGATTATGCCTCAATGATCAAAGATCCACGTATGGTTGGTCCCTTTCTCAAGTCTTTTTCCTTTATGGGGCGGGTATTGAGCCATGCCTAAAGCTGTTTCTCAATTCTCATCAGTAATCATCTACTCAAGATCAATGCCAATGAATACTCTGAATAACCTGCCATCATTCGATCTCTTAGATATTCCTCCCGGATATCTGAACATCATGGGATATGTTGATGAATCGGAAGTGAATGGTCCCGGCTGTCGAGCTGTCGTCTGGATGCAAGGGTGCCATCGGGCCTGTCCTGGTTGTTTCAACCCTGACTCATGGTCGTTTGAAATTAACCAGTTAATTGATGTGAAAACTCTGGTCCAGAAGATTCTCAGCAATCCGCGCCACGAAGGCGTCACTTTTTCTGGCGGAGAGCCTTTCTGGCAAGCTCCTGCCCTCACTGAATTGGCTCATCAGGTTAAGGCTGTTGGGTTAAATGTGATGTCATTTACGGGATTTACGCTGGCTCAGTTGCAGGCAGACTCTGCACCCGTCGGTGCCCAAAATCTGCTGGACCAGTTGGATATCCTCATTGATGGCCCTTATGTCGAAGCCCTAAAAATTCACGCTCCTGATTCTCCTGTTGCGTCCAGCAATCAGCAGGTCCATATCTTCAATCCATCTTTCCAAGACAAAATCACTTGGGCGAGTGACCAACTGGAGATTCATATTCAACCAGACGGGAGCCGAACCTTTACGGGGTACCACGGCCAGTTGCTCGGGCCTTAATTAATATCCTGACAGAATCTCTGGTAACGGGAATCTCACTCTAGAAAGACAAAGAGTACCGTAGAAAGACAAAGAGTACTGTTGAGTATTGCATCAAAATGATTGCTGCGATCGTCCAGCATGACAATCCAGCTCACCATTATTAATTTCCTCAGCCCATTAGAAGACTTAACGGGTACTCGGTGGATAGTCCGAGATCTCGTCCTCAAAGAGGTACCTACAGATCCGTCTATTGCCATCACCCCTAGGGCCAGCCACTGCAGCACTCTAGTTATTCAATAGCTAGTAAAGCAAAGCTATCAAAAAGCCTATAGCCCTTAAGGGAGGCAAATGACACACGATTCGTTCAAATGCAGGTTCCAACCCCAGAAACGACGCACTTACTTCTAAACTGATTTGGAAAAAGACATGAATACACTTCCCCCCCTTCAAATTGGTCAATATACAGCTCGCTATCCCATTATTCAAGGAGGTATGGGCATCCGTATCTCTGGGGCTAAACTGGCCGCTGCTGTTGCCAACACAGGTGGTATCGGCATTATCTCTGCCGTGGGTCTAGGACTGAACTCCCCCTACTTTGACCCTAACCAGAAAGCGGGATGCAACAGAAGGGAACAATTTTTTGAAGCTAATCGATTGGCCCTCATTGATGAATTAAACATCGCTCGTTCCCTCAGCCCAGCGGGCATCATTGGCATCAACATCATGGTCGCTGCCCAGGATTACGAGACCCTGGTTCGCACCGCCATTGAACATGGAGCCAATTTAATTATTGCGGGCGCAGGCTTGCCTCTCGGATTGCCCGCCTATACTCAGGCTCATCCTGAAGTGGCGCTGGTTCCAATTGTGTCCACCACGCGGGCCGCTAGACTGATCTGTCAAAAGTGGCAGCGCCAACATCACCGCCTGCCTGATGCCTTCATTGTCGAAAATCCCCAGACGGCAGGGGGGCACTTGGGAGCCAAACTAGAAGATCTCAATAGTCCTCGCTTAGCAGCAAAACAGGTGATTCCTGAACTCACCAACTATCTCCACGCGGAAATCAGTGAAGAGATTCCCGTAATTGCAGCGGGCGGTGTCTGGGACCGAACGGATATTGACTGGATGCTAGCGTTGGGAGCCAGTGGCGTTCAGATGGGGACGCGGTTTATTACCACGGATGAATGCGATGCCGATCTTCGGTATAAGGAGTTTCACCTCCACGCCCATCCCGACGATGTGGTCCTAGTACCCAGTCCTGTAGGGATGCCGGGAAGAGCGTTGCGGAATTCTTTTGCCGAACGGGCAATAGCTGACTCCCCTGATTTAGAGAAGCGATGCCTCACCAGTTGTTTGCATGTTTGCCGCTGTCGAGACACCCAAGAGACCTACTGCATTGTGAGGGCATTAGACAGA
>JANQPU010000235.1 GCA_028285315.1 Acaryochloris sp. IP29b_bin.176 | reverse complement strand
GCGATGCTGGCCCATTCCGAACACTTCAAGGGCATCAGTGCGGAGAAAGGAGAGACGGTCGCAGAGAAAGCGATTGCCCGGACGGTGAATACAGCACGGAGTCGAATTGCTCAACAACAGAAGCCCAAGCCCAAACAGAAGGAACAGCAACAGCAGGAACAAGCCGCTGTGATGGCACCGGGTTTGTAGTTGAACCGCATTAAGGCATTAAGCTAAACAAACCTCTCAATTACCCAAGGGTTGAGGGGTTTTCTCATCCAAGCTGTTGTATGAGTTTAAAAGTCTGTCTTTCACCGTAAAGATGTTTGTACTTCCACTCCATCCCCATAAGCTGGACCCTAAGATCAAAACGACTACGCATCTAAAGAAATCAGACCAAAAGGGGATGTGTAGCGTGAGAAGTTCTTCTGTAATGGGATAGCCACGTCAATCGGATAGCTATGACTCCTTTACTCCTGCGCCAAACCTGGCAAATGATTGAAAATATACCCCAGCAAACCCTAGTAAGGCTCGATGATTCAGGCTTAGTCGGTTGGGTCGTTCTTCACCTTGAACGGTCCCGACCTTTGAAAACTGAAGAACGGCAGGCTGTAGAAGGCTACCTGCATGACCATACGATGTTGATTCGGGATATGGCTGGTGCTTAAAACGGCAGTTTGGGCGAAGTCAAACTACACAGCACTCCATCCAGGCAACAGCGCCAGCGAATGAACCCATAGAGGCTGAAGAACAGCCCTGAAAGAAAGCTAAACAAAATCATATAGAGCCAAAACAGCCTGATTAATCGACGCAGTATTGTTGGTGTTTTCCTTGCCATAAGCAAAAAGTCGATGTATTAGGGACAGGATGCCACGGAAAGGAGATTGGTGATCTAGTAGTTCATTGCTGGGACTCAGCCCTCTCAACCTATTTCTTTAGCTGAGAATTAAGTCAAGAAACACAAAATAAAGGGCTATTACGACTCATCCAATGGATTGTGTGCCTATCCCCAGAGATAGCCAGATGGATGAATGATTAGCATAAAAGACAATCTCTCAAAGCAGTTCATCATGGGCAGAAATTGTCTTTTATGCTGACCCCTAGTGTAGACATAGATAAATTAAATTATAAAAACATTATAAAGCTTCTTTTTAAGAAACTATAAATAAGTTAATGTAATTTTCGTAATAAGCTAGACAAATCCCAGTAAGGGAAATGTCTTGAGAAAGGGTTTATCCCTTTCAGATAAAAACTGCTGGCCAGCTTATAAATTCTTGTTTAAATTCTTCGTTAAGCCAGTCTTCGGATCTTGCATCTGAGGGCTGGCTTGCCATCAATTATGATTAGAACCCTTGAGCCTCAGCAAACAGAATCCATCTTTTGCAGTTACCGTAACTCCTCGCCGAAGATGCAGATTGTGCGGATTACCAATATCCCGAATTGGTATTTTGAGCGGGTGGTATTCCCACAGCAATATCTACTGTTCGATGCACCTCCAAGGGCACACCTTGAGGTCCATAGCAGTGAAATCGCCACGGCTATTCAAGTAGACTGTATTCCCTGCAAGCAGTTGACTGTTAAATCAGCCTAGGGTTTCTGAGGAATACTGATGAACTATATCCATGTGTTATCAGACTACTTGTACCATCGATTTCCGTGGTGCAAGGATAGTCGGCTGCGCTATGAGCCAGCCCAAAAAACGGTCTATGTTTACTGTCGGTATGTATGTGGGCCAAGGACCTTATTGCCAGATGCTGAGGGCATTGCCCGATTAGATATCGGGGTTGAGCGGTTCATCATCACGATGCCAGGTGCTATGGATGTTGTGATTAAGTGCCAGCCCAATTCAAAGCGGGAAGTCCAGTAGGCTCAGGATTCATTTCAATGCGTTGAGTGCTTTCTCATTGGTGATTCCTTTTTCAGCGGCAAGGAATTGGAAAAACTTCTTAAGGGCGACCCTTAAATCGCTTTCGGTTGAAGAATCCCAGACTTTGCGTTTATACCACTTTCTGAAATGGCTATTGACCATGCCTTTATAGCAATTCCTGATTGTATGAAGTACGATTCCAGGGTAATATAACCTCCAAATTTTAGCTCTAGCGATGAAAGCCTATTCACTTGATTTCCGCC
>JANQPU010000229.1 GCA_028285315.1 Acaryochloris sp. IP29b_bin.176 | reverse complement strand
ATGCCTGTAACCGTTGATTCCTCGTTTCCTCTGGCTAAATGTTGTGATCAGTAGCAACGTAGTATCAGTACTTTCAGGAAAGTTGCACATCGCCTTATGTAGCACAAATTCATTCTATCCTTCTGACCTCAACGCTGGATCTGCTATGGTTGCCACTCAAACTTTAATAACTGAACTCAGTGAATCTCAAAAAGCGGTTTTACAGAAATATCTAATCGAAGGTGAAGTCTCTTGGGAAGATGTGGTTCACCGAGTGGCTGCCTATGTTGCTAGTGCTGAACCTACCCCTGAGCAGCAGCGCTATTGGCAAGATAAATTCCTGTCGATCTTGCAGCCCATGAAGTTTGTGCCCGGTGGGTCTATCCTTGCCAACTGTAATCATGGCACTCGGGGATTACTCAATTGCTTTGTTCTCTCGGCAGAAGATCATATTCATGACATCACCAAATTAGTATCAGATGCTGTCCTTACCACCAAATTTCGAGGTGGGGTGGGGATTAATATCGGTGCTGAGGGAATGAAAGGCTATATTCGCCACAAAGGAGCCCCATTTCAGGATGGGAAAGCTTTAGGCCCCTGTGCAGTCTTAGATATGGTGTCTGAGAACTCCAAAAAAATTACCACAGGCAACAAGGCCCGTCGAGGGGCGTTTCTGTTTTCAATGCACTGGAAACATCCAGATATCTGGGAATTTATTCAGGCGAAAACTCAGTCCACCATTGACGCTAATTTTGCTAAGTCGATGATTGAGCAGTTGGCACAAATTGCTCAAAGTGATAGGTCAGCTGAGCAAAAACAGGAGCAGCTCAAAGCCTTGCATACTGAGGTGGGTACGGCTTGGGTAGAAACCCATTTGAACCCAGAAGGAAAACGCGATCGCAGATGGCATAACGCCAACATCTCAGTGCAGCTCGACGATGAGTTCTTTACCCAGCTCGATCAAGGCGAGGAGCAGGCCAACAAGCTCTGGCAAGCCATGGCCGAAAATGCCCACGCCACCGCAGACCCCGGCTTACTCCTGATTGACAATGCCAAACGTCGCAGTCCCATTCGAGATTTTGTCACCTGTACTAACCCCTGTGTGACTGCGGAGACTTGGGTCCATACGGGTGAGGGACCCCGCCAAGTTAAAGATTTAGTAGGGGTGCAGCATAGTACCTATGTCAACGGTGAACTCTTTAGCACGACAAGGGATGGATTTTGGATAACAGGTAAAAAAGAGGTTATTCGCTTACGGACTCAAGAAGGCTACCACCTCCGTTTAACGGGAAATCACCAAGTTCTAAAAGTGTCTGCTCAGACACGGCGGCATCAATATACAGAGTGGGTACCAGCTGAATCTTTACAACCGGGTGATCGAATTCTTCTGCACAATCATCGAGACCTATCTCCATGGACAGGTGTAGGAACCCAAGAAGAAGGCTGGCTTTTAGGTAGTCTAGTGGGCGACGGCACCTTTGCCCTTAATGCATCAGGTGCGATGCAAGGTATTTTAGCCTTCTGGGGTGATCATCATCGCTCTATGCTGGATCATGCTGTAAAGCTACTCAATCAGATAGACTGTACCAGTTCTGTCGGGCGCTCCTATGCAGTAGGTGGAACTTGCACTGAACAAAAAGGGGTGGTTTCAACGGTTCGCTTGGCCCGATTAGCAAAGACCTTTGGCATAGAACCAAGACAAAAAACGGTGACACCTGCTGTTGAACAGGCCAGCTTTGTGTTTTACCAAGGCTTTTTGCAGGGTCTATTTGATGCTGACGGTAGTATGCAAGGAAGTCAGTTTAAAGGTGTGAGCCTTCGTTTGGCCCAAAGTGATTTGCCTCTACTGGAAGCTGTGCAGCGGATGTTGCTTCGTATCGGTATTGCGTCCACAATTTATACCCATCGTCGGCAAGCAGAAGAGCGCTTATTGCCATCTGGCAAAGGTGGCGTTGCGCCCTATTACTGCAAAGCTCAGCATGAGTTGGTGATTACAGGTGACAATATTCATCAGTTTGCAAAGTTGATTGGCTTTCAAGATTCCGATAAAGCAGAGAAGCTAGGGAACATAATAGATAACTATGTGCGTACTCCGAATCGTGAACGCTTTGCAGTGACAGTAGCCTCTGTTGAGAATGATGGCACTGAGATTGTTTATGACTGTACTGTCCCTGGACCTGCTTGTTTTGATGCTAACGGTTTAGTTGCTCACAACTGTGGTGAAATTTTTCTACCGCCTAACTCAGCTTGTAATCTCGGTTCCCTGGTGCTGACAAAGTTTGTCCACCGCAATCAGGAGGGCAAAGTCGAAATTGATTGGGATGACTTGGCTGAAACAGTCAAGATTTCGATTCGATTCCTTGATAACGTTTTAGAGGTGTCTGAGTTTGCAACCCTAGATCAAAAGCATAATGTCCGTCATGTCTTCCGCCAGTTGGGTTTAGGCATTATGGGTTGGGCCGATTATCTAAAACTAGCTCGGATTCCCTACGACTCAGCTCAGCATCTAGAAGAGATAGAGCGTTGGGGCCAGTGGATTGCCGATCATGCCTATCGGGCCTCGGAAGCAATCGCTGCAGAGAAAGGAGCCTGCGGCGTTTGGGATCAGATCAAGGATATTCAGACCGGCAATCCGTTTGAGCGCTGGGTGGATAGTGAAGGTCACACCTACAACGGTATTGAGGTGCAAAATAGTGACCGCCAGGATTTAACCCAGGTGCCTCGCCGAAACTCCACGGTTCTATCGATTGCACCCACGGGGAGTATTGCTCAGCTGGCTGCCTGTTCCTGGGCGTTTGAACCCGACTTTGGGTTAACCCTGTGGAAGCAAGTGTTTGTGGATGCCTCTCGCAGCCAACAAAATTGGGTACAAATTCTTAATCCCTACCTGGATGAATTGAATTTACCGGAAGCAGACGCTGAAATTGTCAAACAAACGGGGTCTCTTGCGGATACCGACTATGGCAAACAGCATCCCGATATTGCCCGCAGCTTTAAGATTGCGCGGGAGATTCCGCCAGGTTGGCACATCTTAGTCCAGTCCAAATGGCAAAGCTGGATTGATTCTTCGATTTCTAAGACGATTAATCTCCCGGCCCATGCCACGGTAGATGAAATTAAGCAGATCTACCGTTTAGCTGAAAAGGCAGGGCTGAAGGGGGTCACTATCTATCGGTCGGGCACCTTAGATTCTGAACCCATTAAGGTGGGCAATAGCGAGAAAGACTCCTAGTCCTGACAACTGGGCAAGCAAGACGCTGATGAAGGAAAAGGTATGACTCAAACTGATCAATTACTAGATTTAATGGATAGCTTCCCAGATGCATTTAAAGAGGTGCAGTCCACTGAGGAAGAGACTGCTGCTGCTCCCTCTAGCATCGATCCAGATTTAGATCCCTCCTTGCAGCAGTTGATCGCTGAATTCCCCAGTGCCTTCGTAGATCCAGCGATCAATTTGGCAGCCCAAAAGGCTACATCTCAGTCTGACTCAACGAATATGGAGGCGGCTGAACAGCCCACATCTGTTGCTGAGGACGCTGAAAATGGTGTTACCGCTATTGTCAATGCTCAGCCCATTGCAGCGGTGTCCTCTCTGCCAACTGCCCAGCCAGGGATCTATGCCCAAGCGTTAAGACGGCAAATTTCTACAATGACGTGGGGGCAAGTGGAGTTATATCTCACCTATGGGGATAATGGTTTGCAATCCATTTGGGTTACCGTGGGGAAATCGGGGACTGAGGTGCAGTCGCTTTGCGAAGCGATCGCACGTTTGATCAACCTATTACTCGCTCAGCAAGTCCCTATTCCCGATATTGCTCGCCAGATTCGCGGGATTCGAGGAGCGGATTCAGAGGGGTTAGGCCCTAACCGCATTCTAGGTTTAGCGGATTTAATCGGTAAGGTATTGCAGGAAGCACCGACAGCCTTGACACCGATCCAGCCTAGCCAGGAAGAGGCTGTGCAAGCTCCTCCAAAGGATAACGGTCACAACGGGAATGGGAATGGCCATAACGACAATGGTGCCCAAGCGACTGAACTGATACCTGCTGAAGTGTGGACCACCATTGCAGACCATGATCATGCTGCGTCTATTTGCCCTGAGTGCGGGGCAGAACTCCATCAGGTCAACGGGTGTTCTGGGGGGGCCTGTGTGGTGTGTGGATACAGTAGCTGTAGCTGAGTAGCTGAAAATCAGCTCATAAACAAACAGAGCTACTAGCCAATATCAAGGTGTTTTTGATGGAGGTATTTTTCAATTAATTTCTAAAGGGCTTATCTTCTTTGCTGTACTTAGCAAAGATGCCAGCGGAATGGCTGGCATCTAGTTTCCATTTGCCTGATTGACACTCAGATAAATGGAGTTATTCAAATTAAGTTGAGGTTTATATGTTACACGAAAACAGTAACAAAACAACAGTTCAGATAGTATTATCACCAAGATTTTTAATCTTTTTAATGGTTCTCATATTGTTAGAAAGGCTGGGTAAGTCCTTGATTATTGACATATTGGAGCAAAGTTCCAATATGCCCGACATCACAATCCACGTTGTCTTATCACCAAAATTTCTGATTTTTTTAATAGTTTGCGGACTTTTGTGGAGCATTTTTAAGTCGCATGCATTGGGCTTCTTGCAACAAAGTTCAAGCATGGATGATAGCCTAAAAATTCCAACTAAGGTAAGACGTTAAGTAATAGAACAATAATAGTTCTACATTAAAGTTCTTAACCTGAGTTCAAAATAAGCAAGAATCTATATTCTTTTATGAGCAGTTTTCGGGAATCATGGTGCTATTAGGGAATCCGACTAATAGCGGGTTAAGTAGTTGGTTGCTCCCGTCAGATGAGTCTGAATACTAGTCGGTTTCAGACTATGCAGAAAGGCATAGTTACGCATCCCACAAGTTAAGGCGATGGTCTTAATCTTCACTGCCTGAGCTGCTAACACATCCGCTTCCGTATCGCCAATCATCCAAATTTGCTGATGATTGGTTAACCCCATTGCTTTGATCGCGTCTTGGATCAGAGCTTGTTTGCAAGCCACATAGTTGGTATACGCAGCTTGAGTGTTATCAGTGCCTCGAATTAACCGGAAGTAGTGGGTTAAATGATACTGGTGCAAAATTTGCTCCACTTGAGACTGGCAGCGGAGGGTGACGACGGCGAGTTGTGTGCCTTGATTCAGAAGCTGCTCTAATGATTCATGCACGCCGGGTTGAAGGCGATCTTCTTGCAGTAGAAGGGGTTGGTTAACGATGGCCTGAACCTGATGCAAAAAGAAGTCGATCGATTCACCTGCAAGCCCGGATAGGTAAGCAATTTCGATATCGGGCTGCTTGGATTGCTTCATCTCCCAAAACTGAGCAAGGCTCATAGGAGTCAGAGATAAAAGTCTGCCTTGGACTTGGGCGTAAGCTTGGGTCTCAGAGAGGGCCAGCTGGTAGGTTTTGTAATACCGTTGCGAAACATCAATCAGAGGGCCATCAAGATCACAGAGAATGGTGAGCTGAGGCGATGCCAGATCTGTAGACCAATCACTCCTGACTATAGATTGAGGAATGTCTAGCATTGGTCGGGGAGTCGTTAAGGGGGGCGCACCCGTCATGAGCAGGACTGACTAGAAGCCAGCAATATATCTTTACTCAAAGTTAACATTTTTTATAAATATGGTTGAGATCACTTTATTCATCTTGGGATGTTTGTCAAGATGAATTTACTCATAATCATGCCCAGTCCCATAGGTCCATCCATCAAATTGGCGGTGCCAATAGTATTTTTGCTGAGGGTTTAAGGATTGACTCCACTGTTCCAGCTTGGGAATGAGACGATGGAGTTCGTTATAGAGTCCTAATTTCAAATAGTGGGGAAGCCACTTGATTAGGGCACCTAATCCCACATGCCCCAAAATCTTGGGTGTGAGTTGAGGATGGCGCAGCGATATTTGTAACAACGTTTGGGTGAGTGCTGGGAACTGGACAATATCTTGGAGAAAAGGTTTCAGGACTGGATCCCCTAGCTTCTCCATCTCTTGAAAAACAATCTTGAGGAGCTGATTGATTTGCTGTGGATCGAGATCGCGATCGGCGGGGGCCCGCATCGATTGCTGAAACAGCCAGGTCACTGACAGATTTGGTTGGTAGGGCTGCAACAAGTTGAGGTCTTGGGTTGCCAGGGCATCCGCACTCAGGGCTTCATGAATACCTGCATCCAAACGACTTAGATGTCGAATCATGGCACCAAATCCGCCGAAACTGAGGGGGGACTGGCTGCCACTGCTGTCGCCAATGGGCATGATCCGGTCCCAAGGAAACTGGAGAGGACTCTGTTCGTAACTGGGAAACATTCCAAACAGCGCTCGCAGGATTTTTAGCTCAGTTAGATCCGTGTTTTGGTACTCCGGTAGTCGTTGAAGATAGTGGTGAAACACTTGCTCCAAACTGGGGCGCTGGGGATGGAGATCGGCATAGGTGAACATGTAGGTCGTGCGACCGTCCCGAGCCGGAAACGCTTCCCAGAAATACTGACACCGATCTTCGATGGGAGTAAAAGAAACCAATAAGTCTCCTGTCTCTAAAGCAGGTAAGCCTTGGGCACAGGTGCCCACTACTAAACAGACGCCTGCGGGAGTTTGTCCCTGGCGAGCCTGGGCGGCAACTGGAGAGAAATGCCCCATCACATCCAGCATTAATCGAGCCGTTAGGGTAGTGTCCGTTTGAATCGCGACACCATCTGGATGAACCACGACATGAGAGAAGGCCGTTTGCTCCTGTAGGTGTCCCCCAGCTTCTAAAAATCGGGCTTTGAGGGTATCCAATAGAAAAACGGGATCGACACCGACATTGAGCACATCTTTGACCCAAACCGCTGGCCCTCCCATGAATTGGATACGATTGGGATTAAATTCGCTGGCAATTGCAGTTTCGAGTTGTGCCTCAGTGAGTAACTCTAGCTCTACTATTACTGAGAGTTCGGCTCTGGAGATATTCCATTCCTGCTCGCGTCCTTTGAGGATGCCTCGCTCTAAAATCAGCACCCGCCAGCCCCGTTGGGCTAGGGTAGTGCCAATCATCACACCTAGCGTGCCACCACAGACAACCACATCCCAGTCTACGGTCCCTAGGTGGGCTGTACTCTCTTGCACCACCATAGGAATCTGAGTGGGTGGTCCCTGGCGAAGTTGACTCCAGCGACGATCGGCTTGTTGCAAATTAGCTAAAAATGGGGCAGGTAGGGTTGCTAGTAAGTCAGTAGCAGCAGGAGGCATACGTGCACCAAGAGACATCTATTTTGAAGATACCTAATCGGCGTCTGAAGAGGGGGAAAAAGATGACTTGTAGGGCAATTTGACGATAAAGGTGGTGGTCCCTTGTCGACTAGAGACAGCGATTTCGCCTTCTAGCTGCTCGATTAGCTTTTGGACAAGGGCGAGTCCTAAGCCCGTTCCCCCTTGTTTCCACGGATCGGCGTTGGGAACCCGATAGAACTTGTCGAAGATACGGGGTAGCTCTTGTTCAGGAATCTCGGCTTGATTCGTCACCTGGAGACGGAGCATGGGCTTGGGAAATTCCAAATATTGGAGGGTGAGAGAAACTTCACCGCCTTGCGGGGTATATTTGCAGGCATTATTCAAGAGTTCTGCCAAAATCCGATCCAGGCTGACGCGATCGGAGTGGAAGGTGGGGATGCTTTGATCACAGTTAACCTGCAGCTCTAGTTCTCGGTCTTTAATTCGGGACTGGAAGGGTTCTAAGGCCCTAGGGAGCCAGACTTGGATTTTAATCGGTTCTGACTTGATTTGATTGCCGCCCGCTTCCAGCCGCTGGAGGTCCAGTAGATCGTTGATCAATTCAGTTTCTCGACTACATTCGGCATCCAAAATTTTGATGTAGCGGCGCTGCCGAGGTTCGAGGGGAAACTGGCTGAGCATATGAATCGCCATTTTAATATTGGACATGGGGGTCCGCAATTCGTGGGAAACGGTGCTCAGAAAATCGTCTTTGAGACTATTGAGACGTTCTAACTCCCGCATTTTTTGCTGGAGTTGGGCGGTGCGCTCTTCCACCTGGTGGGCCAAGTTGGTATTCAAGTCTTGGACATGTTGGTGAAGTTGGGCTTGGTGAATTGCGATCGCACATTGATCCGCAATTGTTTTCACTAGTCCGCGTTCCTCAGCATTCCAGGTCCGAGTCTCAGCAGGGGAGCCATTTTCAGACTGATCCTGGCAATAGTAAAGGCTGATACTTCCCAAATAATTTTGGAGGTAGAGAAGGGGCGAGATCAGTAACGTCTGGATTTGGCATTGGTCGGAAATAGCCACCAATTCAAGATCTAGATTACTAGTATCAGAGAAAACTACCTGCTGCCCCTGGGCTAAGGTCTCTTGGGAATGCCGAAGGAATCGCTCATTGGCTTCGATTAAATCCTGACGACCAATGGCGGTGTCACTCACATAATGGTCAGCCAGCTCGCCATCTGCATTCATTTGGACAATTAAGCAATGACTGGCCCCCAATGCCTCTGTCAAGAGTCCCACCGTAATCTGCAGCACTTCAGCGGTGACCATTGTCCCCCGCATGGCTTGGACAATGCGATTGATGATCGATTCCCGCTGAGCGGTATGTCGGAGTTTCTCTTCAGCCCGCTTGCGCTCTGTAATATCGGTGACGTAGCTACGGACAAGGTCGCTTTCAACAATGTAGTGGATGGATTGCTCATAAATATTTTGATCAATTTCCACCTCTCGCACAAAAAAGTTGCTCTTAGAAGAATGCTCTGTCTGCACCATCTTCAGCAGTCCCTGCAACATCGGGTGAGCAACCCCTTCTTTGGAAATATCAGGAAACTGCATAACGGCAGCAGGATTTAGATAGGTCACGGTCCCCTGCAAATCCATTTCTAGAATAGGGCTAGGGGTCAACTCAGGAAAAGACGCCATCCGCACCAAAGACGCTTCGCTCATGTTCTGTAAGTCAGCGTCATCTGGGACCAAGGTTTGGAAGGGATTGACGGACTGAGACAGAATCATGGATAGATCTGTGGCCTCACAGAACTTATCGAAATCTGCATCAGATAGATTGGAAACGACAAAGTATTTGGTTTTTACATCTCCACCAAAAATGACCACGTCGCCATGTTTGAGGTCATGGGAAAACAGGCGACGACCATTCACAATTAAGCCATTAGTACTGCGCTTTCCTTGCAAATCGCCATCAATAATCCGGAAGAGGAAATTAGAGGTTTCAGGCGCAGTCACCCGGAGCAAAATCGCATGTTGGCGAGACACCATCTTGGAGTGCAGCACAATCGAATTGGTAACGTCTCGACCGATCGAATAAGTGGCAGCTTCTAGGGAAATGGTTCGACGTCCTTCGGCATCATCAATGATGAATAAATGTCGGAAACGTTGTCTTTGATCCTGCTCAAGATTACTCACGATTTGGAATGTCAGTCGCGGTGGGGTGAACGGTTAGGTTAAGAGAGATGACTGTAGTATGCCTCTATTGCTGCCTGAATTACACTTGTTGACTATTGTGTCATGAGGGTAAAACATTTCACTCTGAAAGGATATTTTAGTTATTTTGCTATTATTTGCCTCTTCGTCTTTGCTTCGCAATAGTATGGCGATTTTCCTCAGCATATCTTGACTCTAACCTACCCCTCATCGCATTGGGCTTTTGGCTCCTGCGAGCAATTCTCTCTCTTGATAAGCTAAGGGTAACTTGTAGGGTCTGCCGGGTCGCCTGAGCACGAAACTATAGACCATTAGTGACATCGCTAACACGCCATCAAAGAGATAAATGATGTGTGTTGGAGGCTATACCCTGCCGATCAGGATGGGGGGCTACCTAGGTCTGAAGCGCCGCTAACCGCAATAGTTCCCCAGGTTGATTGGCCAGATGCCAAGACAATTTAGGTTCAGTCGCAATGGAGTGCGGCTCAGATGCAGGAAGATGAACCAGTTCAAACTGTGCTCTTTCTGGTAGCTGCCGTTCGGCAGGCAGCAAATCTGCTAAGTTCGTAAACCAGCTCGTCTCTGTTCTTTCGTGTCCTGAGGCGTGGGTACTGATACAGTTGAGTCTGACCTACTGGTTAGGGGTGACGCAGCTTGTGGAAGTGGCGAATCAGATATGCTGCGAGGAAAAAGAACGGTGCCCAGGCAATGAAAAAGAGAAAAAATGCTGGCGAAAACGGACCAGGCTGATTGCCCACATATGCGCTGGTAGATGGATCATCACCATTGAACATGAGAACGATTGCTGGCCCAAACCCCTGTAAAGCACCCCACCAACTGAATGCTGCTAAGCAGCTCATCCCCAAGCGATGTTGTACCACATCTGCTTCACGATTATTCCATGAGGATGAGGTTGTGCGCGCCATGACAATAATAATGAGGATAAAAGTCCAGATCATCTACAGGGCACCCGTCCACGGATTGAGTCGCAAAGTGATAATGGCCGTGAGTAATAATCCGGTTGCCACGAGTAAGCTGGGCACTACCGTGGTAGCTTTCTTTCTGGACTGCAGACGGAATACGCGTGGTGGCGTCACCTCTCTTACCATGTAGAGAATGCAAACCCCTACAAACATGAAGCCCAAACGAGCTGGATAGGTGCTGGGCATGGTGTACCCCGCATATTTCGTATGGTTTTCTTCCACAAAGAAACAGAGTCGAACGATGTCGAGTACGATGCCAGTGAAGGCCACGATGACCATCGACCAGGCGAAGAAGCGTCCAGAGCGCTGGTGTGATTTGCTACCCTTTCGTGCGGTAAAGGCCACAATAGCGGAAATCGGAGCGATCGCTGCAGGGATGATATGGAGTAGCAGGATGACTAAGAAGAGAGCGTTTGCCAAGGCGCTCCCGTAAATGACTGGTTTGTGAAGCAAGAATGTTGATCCCACTGCCTGACTCCATGCGGCTAGGAATGAGGTATCTTGCGGCAATTTTACCAGCCTAAAAACCAGCCCGATAATGCAACCCCGGCAATCATAAACCAGGCTCAGATGACGCTAGCCAGCCCGATCCGAGTTCTATTGACTTTGCTCATTTCAGGTCCAGCAGTGGCTCAAAAGATTGGTGTGGCTACGATTTACACTGGGTCTTATTGGGTCGAAAATTTCAGAATACGGCGAAATCGCCACGTTCGGCTGTTTCGCTACCGTCAACGAGGCGCTGATAATACTCGAATAGCGTGTCTTTACCCGTCTCAGGTGTAGCATCAGCATCATAACGCCCTGTCTTGGCATCGAACACCAACATCGATTCCGTTGCATAGTAATGCCCGATCCGCGCTAACTCCGCCTTTGCAGCCAAACTCGGCACAATCTTGGCGACCGCGCCCAACAACATTGCGATTCCGTTCAGAAACCCAGGTGGCACGCTTTTGAATCGGGGTGGGCAATCCAGCAGTTTAAACAGGTATTCTCCCTGTTCCAGGGGCGTAAGCGCTGGCCCAGGCCCGCCGATTGGCAAGATTTTGTTCTGCAGTGAAGGGTCTTCGAGACAATCCACAATGTAAGCCGCCAAATCTGGATCACTGATCGGTTTGCAAGCAGTCAGCTTGCCATCGCCAAAAATATAAAAAGGCTTCCCCTGCTGAAGCTTAGCCACCTGTCCAGCTAGGGATTTAAAGTAGGCGGTCGGTTGGACAATCGAATAGATTAACCCGGATTCTCTCAGCGCTTTTTCGAAGGCAAGTTTGGCATGCTGAAACGCAAGGCGGGGCTTTTGCACGCAGATGGCTGACAACAACACCATCTGCTTTACCCCGGATTCTTTCGCCAAGGATAGAACGTCCATGTGGGCTTGATAGTCAATCGCCCAGGTGTCATCTGGCTCTCCTGTCCGTGAGGCCAAACAGGATACCACGCCATAAAACTGTTGATTCTGGAAAACTTGCTCAGCAAGGAATGTAGGATCTTTAACATCACCGAAGCGCACCTCAGCACCTTGTAAAAGTTGGGCCGTTTTTTCTTGGGTGAGCTGACCCCCAATCCCCGCCTGTGGCCGAGCAATACAAACAACTTCGTAACCACGCTCTACCAATGCGGCGACGGTGACACGCCCAATCGTACCTGTGCCGCCTAATACCAAAATGTGACGTGTCTCCGAAGTGCTGGCGTCAGTCATAGGTGATAAATGCTGTTTTGCAGGACTATAACTGTAGCCTACCAGTTAGTAGCTTCCAACGATTAGCTTCTTTGACACGAGCAGAAAACTAAAACACAAGACAGATATGTACTAGCTGATGGAATAAAGATTTGTTCAATGTGTAGCCGTTTGTGAGGCTACATATCCACCAGCCAGTTAGTTTCTATCTTCAGCAGCTTTTCGTAAACGGCTGATTTCACCTATTGTCTCTTGGAGCAAGTCATTCCAATCATCTGGAGGATGACCACTCTCTAGCATTTTTCTAAAAACTTTGTAAGCATCTGTATTGCTCTCATAGGCTCGCTTAGACTTTTCATCATTGACCCATGCAAGAAGAATTATTTTACTCTCTTGATGATAGCGAAAGAATAGCCGATACTGCTGGAAAAATTTAGCCCTAAACCAGTTGAAGTGAACCCCTGATCTTGGACAGTAAAATCAGGCATAAGAGAGAACCACACTACATTTATCACACCTGAATATTCTCCTGTTCATACCTCCACTT
>JANQPU010000193.1 GCA_028285315.1 Acaryochloris sp. IP29b_bin.176 | reverse complement strand
TCACAAGGCTTCATGACATCGCGGATACTTGGAGGCTGGCTCATAATTGAAAGTACTCGATAGTCTGACTTTCAAGACTTGTGGGTAAGGCATAGGTTTATGGGACGGTGTTGTTGGGTAAATTCTTGGTAGTAAGCATCGAGTGCTAACTTGATAATTTCCGTGACGCTTTTCTCAGTCTGACGCTGAAGATTGCCTATTTTGAAGGCGTATTCGTCATCTAATCGGGCATTGATACGCTTAAGGAGTTTGTCATAGGATTGTATGACAAGTCTAGCGTTCTATTTCAGATTTCCGAACAACGGTATTTCCTTTCTTAATCCCCATAATGCTGAACTACGCATCAAGATGTAGAGCTATTCTGAAATACTGAGCTACATCAACTACACATCATTTTTATTGAGCATTGAATAGTGCTACACCATAGTTGGAGTATTGATATTCAAAATTGGCTGATACTCTGTATAAGCTAAATGCTCGGCACGATTAAGATATTGTAGTAATATTTCTACTGGTTCAATTTGAGCATCGGGATAGTCTTTATCCAGAATTGGCCTCTTTTCATGGTTTAACCACCTTTGACGAATATTTTGGGCCTGACCAACATAAATTATTTTGCCAGCACCTGAATAAACGACATAGATTCCTGAATATTCTGGTAATTCAGAGATTTGGTCAAGTTTAAACTTCATTTTCATCATTCATTTTTCGATCAATAAGTGCATTAACTCGATCCTCAACACTTTGCTGAGACTCAAGCCTAAGACGTTTCCATTCAATTTCAGAAGTCTTCCGAGAAATTGTATATGGCTCATTCAACTCTATAAATTTCTCACGAACATAATTCATTTCATCATTAGTTTTCCTTTTTTGTTTATCGATCCATTCATCGACTACTTGGCTACCACTACCCAGCATGTCAATAAAACCATCAAGGATACTCAAGAGTATACTTAGAGATTTACGAGTTTGGGGACGGATGCGGTTATTGTCAAGACGCTTTGAAATAGAGCTATGAATCTTATCAATATGATAGTGATAGCCCTGAATACTTCTATATGCTGGAACAAGATTCTTTGTGATTTCTCGAACTTGATATTTTGAAAGCTTACCCAGCTCTTGAAGTTGTTTACGTGAGTATTGCTTCTGTAAAATGCCCACTATCTTACAAAGCCTTAATATCTTGACGATTATGGTGAAGTTTTTTTAGAAGTCGTCTAGTAGCATCATCATCTTCACCTATAAAGTTAGAATAAGCTTTTATCACTTGTTTAAGGCCATTAGCTTTGGCAACCTCATCATGCAAATCTAAAATACTGCGATCATAGGCAGTACTATCAACAACCTTCGTGAGAAGTTGTTTAGCTATAGTGAGTTTAAAACGATAATCTCTTTGTAAAGAGAGATTCTTGCCTCTGCTTATATTATTCTTTCTTTCGTTACGCTCCATTAGCTCGATAAGCTTATTCTGTGCCTCTTCAGGATCATCAATCTTGCTACGGGCATCGACTAGGATAGTCATGATTGCATCAATTGACTTAGTTCCAGCAGACTGAAATATCTTGCTGAGCTTGCTAGCTAAGTTATCATTTTCTTCAAGAATTGAAGCAACTCTATCAGCAAGCTTGATGTTAATATCTCTTGTTTTTTCAAGAATAACCTCTGCAGCAAATCTATCAATTTCTTTGGTTAATTCATCGTCCAGCCAAGCACCATCAAAATATTTCTTTCTGATACGCTTTATCTCAGCGTCATAATTAGTACAGTTGTGGCGAAGATGATTATATAGCAAGCGTCCACTAGCTTTTTCAAAATCAATCAGACGCTTATTATTATCTCGAACTGCATAAAACAAATGCGGCCTATCTAGCTTTATATCGATCAGAATATTCTTGCCGCTATAGCTAATAATCTTAGGCATTTAGAAGAAGAAACAGTTATACGATGAATGCATACCTGCAGTTACTACAGGTATGCTTATTTTACCCATTGAAGATCTAATAAAATCATTGAGAAAGCTAAATATACTTGCATTTAATAGATTAATATTTTTTAATTCAACTAATGACTGATAATCTCATCATTATTTTGTTATCAACGTATGAACAAGTGATATATATCTTGAAATACTTGTCTCATATCTGATTTCTTAGGCTTTCCCTGCAAAAGCAGTCATAACACGGCATGATTGATATACGTATCAATTGAGTAGTTCCTTTAGATCTATGGTTGCGTCTCTCAGCGGTGCTCAAATCCGGCAAACCTTCCTTGACTTCTATGCCGCCAAAGGCCACAAAATCCTCCCCAGCGCCTCCTTGGTGCCTGAAGATCCGACCGTCCTGCTGACCATTGCCGGGATGTTGCCCTTTAAGCCGATCTTCTTGGGGCAACGAGAAGCCGAAGTACCCAGAGCCACTACTTCTCAAAAATGTATTCGCACCAACGATATTGAAAACGTTGGTAAAACCGCTCGACATCATACCTACTTTGAAATGTTGGGCAACTTCAGTTTTGGTGATTACTTTAAAGAACAAGCCATTGCTTGGGCCTGGGAACTGTCTACAGAGATCTACAAGCTTCCCCCCGATCGCATCGTGCCTAGCGTGTTTGAAGAAGATGACGAAGCCTTCGCCATCTGGCGGGACAAAATTGGTATCCCCGAACATCGAATTCAGCGGATGGGGGCTGATGATAACTTTTGGGCTTCGGGGCCGACCGGACCTTGCGGGCCATGTTCCGAGTTGTACTACGACTTCCACCCCGAAAAAGGGGACGAGAAGATTGATCTAGAAGATGATACCCGGTTTATTGAGTACTACAACCTGGTGTTTATGGAGTACAACCAAGATAGCGAAGGCAATCTTACTCCCCTTCAGAATAAGAATATTGATACAGGTATGGGCCTAGAGCGGATGGCCCAGATACTGCAAGGGGTACCCAATAATTACGAGACGGATTTGATTTTCCCGATTATTGAAACCGCTGCCAAGATTGCAGGCATCAAATATAAGAAAGCCAAAGTCAAGACTAAAACCTCCTTAAAAGTGATTGGCGATCACGTTCGCTCCGTGGCCCAGATGATTGCAGACGGGATTACCGCCTCTAATGTTGGTCGAGGATATGTGCTGAGACGACTGATTCGACGAGTTGTGCGGCACGGTCAGCTCATCGGCATTGATGGAGCCTTTATTACCCAAGTAGCTGAAACGGCAATTGCCTCTCTGGAAGTGGCCTATCCTGAAGTACGCGAACGGCAACAGATCATCAAAACAGAGTTGGAGCGGGAAGAAGACCAATTCCTAACCACCCTGAATCGGGGTGAGAAACTGCTGACGGAAATTGTGTCGAAAAAGCCGAAGCGGATTTCTGGTAAAGATGCCTTTACCCTGTACGATACCCACGGATTTCCCCTAGAGTTAACCCAGGAAATCGCCGCAGAGCAGGGGCTGACCGTAGATGAAACAGGCTTTGAAAAAGAGATGGAGAAACAGCGCGATCGCGCCCGCAATGCCCACGAAACCATCGACCTCACCGTACAAAGTACCCTTGATCAGCTTGCAGAACAGATCCACCCCACCGATTTTTTGGGGTATACGGATTTTTCAGCTACGGCCAAGGTTGTTGCCCTGTTGGTCGAAGGAGAAGCCGTTCCGCAAGCTAACGCGGGGACTGAGGTGCAAATTGCCCTGAATCAAACCCCCTTCTATGCCGAATCCGGGGGACAAATTGGCGATCGCGGTTATCTCAACGGTAAAGATGTGGTGGTGCGGATCGAAGACGTGCAGAAAGAATCGGACATCTTTATCCACTATGGCCGGATTGAGCGCGGTACCTTAAAAACAGGAGATAAGCTAACAGCCCAGATTGACTTGGCCTGTCGTCGCCAAGTTCAAGCCCATCACACGGCCACCCACCTCCTGCAAGCAGCCCTTAAAAATATTGTCGATGAATCCATCGGTCAAGCTGGGTCCCTTGTCGCCTTTGATCGGCTGCGGTTTGACTTTAACTATAACCAGCCCGTTACGCCTGAACAGATTCGGGAAATTGAGACGCAAATTAATACCTGGATTGCCGAAGCCCACGCCACCGAAACGGCGGTGATGCCGATTGCTGAGGCCAAGGCTAAAGGAGCCGTGGCTATGTTTGGCGAAAAATATGGGGCTGAAGTGCGGGTGATGGATGTGCCAGGGGTTTCCATGGAACTCTGTGGCGGCACCCATGTGAAGAATACCTCTGAAATCGGCCTGTTCAAAATTGTGGCTGAAGCAGGAGTGGCGTCGGGCGTGCGTCGGATTGAGGCGATTGCAGGTCCAGCGGTGCTGGATTATCTAAAGGTCCGGGATGCCGTGGTTCGGGATTTGAGCGATCGATTTAAAGCTAAGCCCGAGGAACTGCCCGAGCGAATCACAACCCTACAAACGGACTTGAAAACGACTCAAAAACAGCTAGATGCCCTCAAGGCTGAATTAGCCCTGGTTAAATCTGAACAGCTTCTGGATCAAGCGGAACCTGCAGGTGAGGTTAAAGTTGTGGTCTCTCAACTGGAAGGGGTTGATCCAGAGTCCCTGAAAACGGCTGCCGAACGGTTACTGCAAAAACTGGGCGAAGGGGCTGTGGTTCTGGGTTCGGTTCCCGCTGAAGGTAAGGTGAGTCTGGTGGCGGCCTTTAGTCCCAAGGTGATCGAACAGGGCCTGCAGGCTGGGAAATTTGTGGGTGCGATCGCAAAACAATGCGGCGGTGGCGGCGGCGGGCGTCCCAACTTAGCTCAAGCCGGGGGACGCGATCCGAGCAAGTTGGATGCAGCTCTGACTAACGCTCGAAAACAGTTAGTGGATGCTCTAAACTAATCGAGAATTTTACTGACAAAACTCTTTAAACGTTCCCAGTCAGTTTTTACAGGATGGGTCCTAATCTCCTCAATATAATCCTTCGTGCTAATACGGCCATCATTAGGATGAGCAAAACATTCTGCCAATAAAAAAAATGGATTTGCTGGCTCAATGAGCGAACGGTTTTCGGAGTGGTTGCGAGCTGTTAGTATCACAGTTGCAAAATCTAATTTCTGTGAAACAGAATATTCATTGCTACGATTTCTGATTGTCCCTGCAGCTTTTAGCTGAGTGATTGTTCTTACTTTCCCATTGGCCCAATTTGCTCCCAAATACCCTAAGTCAATTTTGGCTTCTACAATTGCTACCAGCATCCCAGCCTGAATGACTGCAATATCAGGGTAAATAGTCTTGGCTCTCGTGCATAAAGGTGTATTGAAAGATAAAGGATAATCTACTAAGAAGCTTACTGTTTCTGGCGTATGCTTCTCAAACAACTTAGCTAATTCTTCTTCAAACTCGCTGGCAGAAGCTGCTTTGCGTCCACGCTTTATACGCTCTGAAATTTCTTTCGCCTTGGCTTTGCGTTTGAATGTGTAGACCATATTCTCAATAACTTGAATGACACTACTTTCAAACGAATCCATACTCAAACTTTCTAGAGAGTGGATTTATTGTTCCCAACATTCTCAGGTATTGTGCTTTGGAAAAGGAACAGAAATTCCAATTAACACAGTAACCTGATAGAACTCTCCAATATTTGATTACGGGTGCAAGTTCATTGCCACCGTTATCCGCACAAACAAAAAAGATACGGCGCAAACACTACAGAAAACAGTGTCATAAGCTGAAGGAAAGTGTAAAGTAGGGGCTATTAATGGAGAAGATTCATATCCACTAAATTCAATTAGATATCGCTCCATTACCTTTGTGCTGATTGCCATACCCACCCGCACAGGATAAAGGAGCCTGTGATTGCTCCTTTTGCTTATCTGTTAATGCCCGTGTGCCCGAACAGAGAGAGGCTCTTAAAGCTGTGTCGCTCTGATTGGCAAATACCTGATAGCGTTCTCCCATTTGAAAATTAATGCCGCAGGCCGCGCTATTTGAGGCACTCTCAACCGTCACTTTTTCAGAGACAGAACCTTTGTGATCCGCTTCTACCTCAAAGGTCCACTGCACTAGGTTGAGGCCGCCAAAAGGAGTAGACTCGACAGTCTTCATCTTTTTATCGATCACCTGCCCCGTAAACACCACATCTGCCCGCTCCATTTGTTCTTCGGGTGTGCTTCTCATACAGCTACAGGCCCAAGCAGCTTGGGGGTGAAGAAAGGGGATGAAGCCGATTGGTGTGAATAGACAGGTCAATAGGACGGTTTTTCTAAACATGGGTCTACGCTTCCTTAGTCCTATGAGTGAGCAAACGGGACGCTCGCGCATAGATCTACAGCAAAGGGTCCCTACCCTTTTTGACCTGAAGGAAAGGCAGGTGTTCCATGGATGGGCTTGAGAGATTCAGGAATATGGATGACCAAGTAAATTGCCCGGACTCCCATCAATAGAACCAGCGCTAACCAGAGCAAGTGGACTTGCTGCCAATACCAAGCGGCTATAGCTAAAGGGAGGAATCCAAACAACGTAGCCATTAATGCCGAATGACGAAGGTGCCTACCCGCTGTCAGCCCTAAAAAATAGCCATCTAGCAAATAGGCAACTGCACCAAGCCCCAGTACAGGTAAGAGCCAAACAACGTACTGGTCCACTTGTACCAAAACATTCTGATGATGGGTCAGTAGACTAAACAACGGTCGAGGAAACAAGCAAAACGCCAAGGCAAAGCCAACCCCTATAACCACACTTGTAGTCCCTGATATTGTCAGCAGTTGCCGCAGCCGTTGAGGCTGATGTTGCTGACTCAAAACCCCAACCACACTTTCCATGGCAAAGGCAATGCCATCAATGAAATAGGAGGCTAGGGTCACCACCTGTAACAGCAATGTATTCATGGACAACACCTCTGTACCCAAGCCAGAACTCAGGTTGGTAAACACTGCAAATGTAGAAATCAGAGCAAAGGTTCGCACCAAGAGGTCACGATTGAAGGTCAAGGTTTGTCGCAGTGCTGCCGCTCGCCCAACCTGGGGCCAAACCGTTCGGAGTTGCTGCCCAGAGACATCTTGCCCAATCAACATCAATCCCGCTACCAGCATCAGGTATTGACTGAGGGCTGTGGCTGCCCCTGCCCCTGTACTGTGCCATCCCCACTGGACAATGAAGAGATAGTTAAACAACACATTCGTAAAGTTGTTGACCCCAGACAGCAACAAAACCTTCCGGCTTTGGGCACGCCCCAAATACCACCCCACCACGACAAAATTGAGCAAGGTGGCGGGGGCTCCCCAGATCAAGGCATCAAAATAAGCTTGACCTGCAGCTTTCACCTCTGGTGTTGCGCTGAGTAGGCCAAATCCCACCATTCTGACGGGCCACTGTAAGATCAGAAGGCCCAGCCCTAACCCTAGCGCGATCGCCCCATTGCGGAGAACCACCAGCAGCATTGTCTCTGAATCGTTGCTTCCCAATGCCTGAGCGGTGAGTCCGGTTGTCCCCATGCGTAGAAAGCCAAAGGTCCAGTAGAGATAGTTAAACAACACCGTTGCCAGGGCAACGCCAGCCAGATACCACAGTTGATCTAGATGTCCTAAAAACGCAACATCAAATAGTCCAGCCAACGGCACCATTAAGTTGGACAGGATGTTGATGACTGCCAGCCGGAAAAAAGACTTGAGATTATGATCCACGAGAGGTTGAGATGTCATGGCGAGGGAAAACCGTCCTGGTGCTCAGCGAAACGGCGGAGGCGTAAAAACTAATCTGCTGGTTTTTCACCAGCCGGTAAGTCCGGCTTTGTAAACCACCAAGCCCAAGCAATTAGAACCCCTTGGAGTGGCAGCCTTAACCAATAGGCCACTAGATTATGGGGCAGTCCATCAATAACAATGTCGTTGACTGCCATATTGATATTGGCGGGAAATACCGCGATAAATAGGAGAATTAGCCCCCAAGCGGCAGCTCGACTGACAAAGGGAATCAGCAACCCGATACCCCCCAGAATCTCAAAGAAGCCACTAATGTAAACCAATTCCAAGGGATAAGGCAGGAAGGTAGGCATCATTTGAACAAAGGGATGGGGTGTTAGCCAGTGAAAGGTTCCCGCTGTGATCACCCCTAAGGCTAGAAACAGGCGAGCAATGGTTTTGTTCATGCTATGGTTCAACTGAGTTTTTGAGCTTGTTCTTCAACCGTATACCCATCTTTTTGGAGAAAGCACGTTTCCATGCCGAAATCCTCCCCCTTTGTCAGTTCAGTCTTGGAGCGATTCAACCCGTTTGCCCCAGTTACTGCTCGCGCTATGTTTGGGGGACATGGCCTGTATGTTGAAGGGGTTATGTTCGCCTTGATTGCGGATGAACAGGTGTATCTGAAAGCAGATGCCCAAAACCAACCGTTTTTTATGAAGGCAGGCAGTACTCCCTTTGTTTACGATCGCAAAGATAAACCCGTCACGATGTCTTATTATCTGTTGCCTAAAGCGATTTATGATGATCTTGATCTGCTGAGGGTATGGTTAGAATCAGCCATAGAAGCAGCTCGTCGTCATCAAGTGAAAAAGAAGACTACGATGCGACGTTCATAGACTCAAAAGCGTCAAGGTGAGGCATAAGTTGTGGGCGATGACTTGTTCTCGATGATGCCTTCAGCTTGGTTCACGAGCGATCTCAACTGCGCTATCGTCTCCTCTTCTACCTGCTGCCATAGTCCCCGCTGATGGGCCTCCAGCAACCGTTCTGCCATATCTCGCAAAGCCCAGGGATTTTTGTCCTGGATAAACTCCTGTACTTGGGGATTAAATAGGTAGGAAGTCGCCACTCCCTGATACATATGGTCGGCAACACAGTGGGTGGTGGCATCGTAGGCAAATAAGTAGTCAACGGTCGCCGTCATTTCAAATGCCCCTTTATAACCGTGCCGCATCACCCCAGCAATCCATTTGGGATTGACGACCCGCGAACGATAGACTCGGGCAATTTCTTCCTGGAGTTTCCGCACTTTGGGGTTGCTGGGAACGGCATGATCGCCAAAGTAAAGTTCGGGGTTTTGTCCTTGAACCGCCCGCACAGCGGTCGCTAAGCCCCCTTGAAACTGGTAGTAATCATCAGAATCGAGCAGATCATGTTCGCGATTATCTTGGTTGTGGAGGACAATCTGCATTTGACTGAGGCGTTGGCTAAAGGCTTCGGGAGCAAACTGCTCAGAGGCTCCAGCTAGTGAATTGGTGGATTGAGCAGTATAAGCGTAGCTGCTCCAGTTCATATAAGCCCGAGCCAAGTCCTGATCGTCCGTCCAATTTTGGGATTCAATTAGACCTTGCAAGCCTGCACCGTAGGCACCGGGTTTAGATCCAAAGATGCGGTAGCGCGATCGCACCTCTGCGACCTCAGCACTCAACCCTTCCTCCAACCAATATTGCTGCTCCCTCTGTACTTGGAATATGAGGGGATTGTCGTTATCGGGTTCATCCAAGCTGGCAACCGCATTCACCGCTCGATCAAATAAATCAATCAAATTGGGAAAGGCATCCCGAAAAAAGCCTGAGATTCGCAAGGTGACATCCACGCGAGGACGGCCCAGAAGGGAGAGGGGCAACACCTCGAAGTCAATCACCCGCCGCGATAGCCCCTCCCAAACAGGCTGCACTCCTAATAAGGCCAGGGCTTGGGCCAGATCATCTCCGCCCGTCCGCATAGTGGCGGTTCCCCACATGGAGAGCCCTAGGGTTCGGGGATATTCACCGTGATCTTGGGTATAGCACTCCACTAGAACTTCAGCGGCTTTACGCCCCACATCCCAGGCGCTTTCCGTAGGCAAGGCCCGAATGTCCACAGAGTAGAAATTCCGCCCCGTGGGTAACACATCAGGACGTCCCCGAGTGGGAGCACCCGAAGCTCCGCTGGGAACGTACCGTCCATCCAACCCACGCAGAAGATGGGTAATTTCTTGGTCGGTTTGATAGAGCCGGGGCAGCAGATTATCTCGAATCCACCTCAGCTCGGATTGTAGTTCTTCGGCATACTGGGAGAGGTCAACTGGATCTGGGGCGAGGAGGTGTTCGACTAACGTCGCCGCTTCGGTTTCTAAACATGCGATCGCATCCCCCACGATATGCAGTGGAGCTGATTTATGGCCCAAAATACGCTTTTGGTCAGGCGTCAGGAGTTGGGCAGGATCGGCCGTCAAGGGATCCAAGTCTAGCTGCCAAACTTGGGCTAAAGTGCGGGTAAGGCCCTGATGATGGGGACTGGGTTGACGGGCCAATGACACCACTAAGTCCCGTAACTGAGTCTGCTCTGGGCAAGACCCAAAAATATGGAGACCATCGCGAATTTGGGCTTCTTTCAGTTCACACAGATAACCATCGGCTTGGTTGAGTAGGGCTTCTAAGTCGGTTTGATCGTCTTTAGAGAAGGCGAGTCCGAGATCGTGGTCGAGTCGTTCAGTTTGGACGAGAGCAAGAATGCGATCGCGGATCACGGGCAGCCGACTCGGATCTAGACTTTGGGCATCGTAATACTCATCAATCAGGGCTTCCAGCTTTTGCAATGGCCCATACAGCTCTGCTCGCGTGAGGGGTGGGGTGAGGTGATCGAGGATTACCGCTTGGCCTCGACGTTTAGCTTGTGCCCCTTCGCCCGGATCATTGACAATAAAGGGATAGAGATGGGGCAAGGGACCGAGAGCAATTTCGGGATAGCAGGTGTCTGACAAGGCAATACTTTTGCCCGGTAGCCATTCCAGGTTGCCGTGTTTACCGACATGAATCACGGCATGGGCCTGGAACTGCTGCCGCAACCAGATATAAAACGCTAAATACCCATGCGTTGGTTCTAAATCAGGGGCATGATAGTTCAAGCTTGGGTCGATATCGTAGCCTCGGGCAGGCTGAATGCCAACAAAGACATGGCCGAGCTGGATACCCGCAATGGCAAAGAAACCATCGGGGGCAGCTTGGCTGGGAGGTCCCCAGCGATCGCACATTTGTTGCTGTACCACCGAGGGAAGTTGCGTGAATACTGCTTCATAATCCGCTAAAGAAAGCTGCTGATAGACCTTCCGCAGGGGCCAGCCTTCTGGATCGTTGGTCACACCCGTGGTGAGCCACTCAATTAGCTGATCACCGTCTGCCGGGAGTCCCTCTAAGGTATATCCAGCCGACTGCATAGCTTGCAAAATGGCGATACAGCTTGCAGGGGTATCGAGGCCCACCCCGTTCGCGAGGCGACCATCTCGGGTGGGATAGTTGGCCAAAATTAAGGCGATTCGTCGTTTAGAGGGATCGCAACGTCTCAGCTTTACCCAGTTCGCCGCCAACTCAGCTACAAACTGGATGCGATCTTCTACAGGCTGGTAGCTGACCACATCCGTTTCTATCTGAGAATTATAAGTTTGAACCGCCTTAAAGGAGACAGCCCGACTGATAATCCGGCCATCCACTTCGGGAAGGGCCACGTTCATCGCCATATCCCGAGGTGCTAAGCCCTGGAGTTGGGTTTGCCACCGTTCGACGCTTCCCCCACTACAAATCACCTGCAACACGGGAATGTCCAAGTGCTGCCATAATTCCAAGTTCAGGGTTTCAGCAGCCAGTTTAGCGAGGGAAAAGCTGGTGGTATTGAGGAGCAGATCGATACCAGGTTGATTTGGCGGGTTGAACAGTTGCACCAGCTCAGCCTGCGTCTCTGGATCCTGGAGGGATTGGACAAAAATGGGGACTGGGGTGAGATTGTGTGTTGTCAAGGCTTGGGATAGGGCTGCGATCGCATCCACGTTCCCAGCTAAATAGTGAGCCCGATAAAAGAGAATGCCCACTCTAGACCGGGAAGCAAAGCATGGTTCTTGTCCATGGGAATTAGAGAAAAGGCCAATTCGAGGGACCGATTGAGGGGGTATCGGTTCAACGGTTGAATTGAAGTGATGATGGGCAAGAAATTGCAATCCCTGCACACAATTATCGATGCCTCCTTCCGTGAAATATCGCCAGAGCTGATGCACTGCCGATAACCCCACATTGGAGTGGCTGATTAAATCTGGATCTGGGCGATCGTCTCCTGGCAAGACGTATAAATAGGCCCTTGTCTCGCTAACCGTACCTTTAACGACTTCTAAACCGTATGACCAATACGCCCGCCCCCCCAACAACCGCACGATAATCACTTGAGCGTGACATAACACAGCATCCACATAGTGATCAATACTGAGCTGCTGTTGGAGTTGCAGCAAATTTGCTACTCGAACTGATGGTACCTGATCAGACAGACGAGGTAGGGCCTGAGCCAGCACTTGAATATCGGTATCTGCTGCCGTCAGAACCACAATGGGCGCTGGTGTCTGCTCAACAAAGATTACTCCCTCAGTTGATCCAGCCTCCCATCCTCCAGGCATGGCTGCCAGACGATGCATAGCGTTCCTCCCTCTACAAATGGTATCTGGCTAATCTGTCAACACGATTGCAAAGGACTCTACGCAAATATTGCGAATCATTGAAAGCCTTAAAGAAATCAGTGGAACTTCTCCGATCTAGGCTGGTTCACGTTAGAAACAGATTAGCCATGACATTAAGCCGTCATGATCTTATCTCTACTAGGAAAGTTTAAGTTGGTAAATGTCGATAGCCGCCCCAGGCAAGAGACTTAGGGTTAATTTCATCGACAAGGCATCCACTAATTTGATGAGCCATCAGGCTTTACCGGGGGAACTGGATACAAGTGCAGGAGACTGGATGATGCCTGTTTCAGCACCAGAGCTACTGGAGCAAACGCTGCCAAACACAGTGTATCCGCAACTAAGTTTGTCTATCGCAAACATGGTGCGGTTCGTTCCTGGTGTGACAAAACTCTTGGCAGACACAGATCTACCAGAAATCAGCGAAAGACTGCCGCGTTTTACGGTCCTAACATCAAAAAGCTTTAGCGTCCTAATCTGCGAAATGATTGATCAAGACGCTCCTGAATGCAAGCTGACCTTTGCCCCCAACATTATTGCTGGCTTTCTCAATGCCCTTTATCAGCAATGCCAGCCCTATCCCCATCTTCATCTGCTCATTACCCCTGTGATCGAGCGTCAGGCTCACAAAACAAATGATGCCAGGCTACAAGGGCAGTTTACCCTTCAGGTACTGGCTATCTTGGGTACAAACGTCCATTCAGGAGCCATTTCTTTATCTAATCCACCTAGGGCTGAAGTGGCATCAGCCCCACAACTTACCCCAAACGACCTTATCAATCAGATCGCTACTCAAATTCGTCAGGGTTTAGATCTACCCCTGATCCTATCAGCAGCTGTGGAAGAGACTTGTCGATATCTCCAGGTCGATCGGCTGATCATTTACCAACTTCCCGCCTGCAGTGGCGACTCTTCCCTGAGCTCTCAGGCCAATGAATATCGTTCCTTAGCAGCGGCAGGATCTGTCACCTACGAAGCGTTAGCATCGTCTCACATTTCCTCGGTTTTGCACTATAAAGAAAACTTGTGTGGTAGCTCCTCCACCGATTTCTTGAAGAAATTCCACCAGGGTCATACCCTAGCCATATCAGACATTCAACAGCAGTATGCTGCATCGGAGTGCTGGCTCACCTTTTTGCCATCTCTCCAGGTGAGAGCCCTGCTCGTAACCCCCATCCTCATCAAATCGGGTCTTTGGGGGTTATTAATCGCCCATCAATGCTCATCTCCTCGGCAGTGGCACTCCCATGAACAAGATTTACTGACACAGATCGCGGCACAGCTTGCCATTGCAATTTATCAATCTCATCTTCATGCCCAAGTTCAGCAACAACAGCAAACCTTAGAAGAGCAGGTCACACAGCGAACACAAGAGCTACATACTGCTTTAATGGCCGCTCAATCCGCCAACCAGGCCAAAAGCGATTTTCTGGCCACGATGAATCATGAGTTGCGCACGCCTCTAACCTGTGTGATTGGCATGTCGGCCACCCTGTTGCGCTGGTCCTTGGGACCTTTGACCGATAAACAGCGGAGTTGTTTACAAACCATTCATGACAGTGGTGAACATTTGCTGGAGTTGATTAATGACATTCTGGATTTCTCCCATGTGCAATCAGGGAAAGCCACCCTCAACTTGAGTGAGTTTTCGCTAACGACCCTCATGCAGCAGATTTTGCAGATGATGCGGGATAAAGCGGATGCCCATCAAGTGCAGCTCAAGGCCAATTTGAAGATTCCTCAAGAGCGGGACCGATTTATTGCTGATTTACGTCGGGTCCAGCAAATTCTGATCAGTCTCATTGATAACGCCATCAAATTTACACCGATGGGGGGAAAGGTGACCTTGCGGGTATGGGTAGAAACTAATACCGTTGTGTTTCAGGTAGAAGATACAGGGATTGGTATTTCATCGAATCAGCTTCCTTACTTATTCGAGAAATTTCAGCAATTGGATGCATCTTATCATCGTACTTATGAAGGAGCGGGATTAGGGTTAGCACTAGCACAGCAATGTGTGACTTTGCATCAAGGTTGGATTGATGTGAGTTCGGTAGAAGGTCAAGGTTCCATCTTTACCGTGCAGTTACCCAATCAATCGGCCCTATTTCAACAACAATCATCCTCCCAGCAGCCCTTATCGGCAGGGCGAATTGTTTTGATAGAAGGGAATGAAGAGGAGGCTACGCTTCTCTGCGATATGCTGACGGCGGCTAACTATCAGGTGATCTGGATGGTTGAAGCTTCAGCAGCCATTGACCAAATTCGATTGTTACAGCCAATTGCAGTGATTGTTGATGCCCAGTTGCCCGCTCAGGGGTGTCTTAACCTGATTCGCCGCTTGCGTGAATTACCAGGCACAAATCAAATCAAAATCATTGTACTGACGCTAGAAGGAGTTTCCAAAGATCATCAGCGGTATTTGAGTTTGGGGGCAGACGCATAT
The DNA here is from genome assembly GCA_028285315.1 of Acaryochloris sp. IP29b_bin.176. Taxonomy (GTDB): domain Bacteria; phylum Cyanobacteriota; class Cyanobacteriia; order Thermosynechococcales; family Thermosynechococcaceae; genus Acaryochloris. The sequence continues at coordinate 9,832 of JANQPU010000193.1, read as the reverse complement.
CTCCTCAAATCCTTGAAGCCAGAAGACTTGTTGAGGAAGGTCGATGTTTTATTAAAGTCAGCTTCTGTGATTTAGTCGTTTGAGTCGTCAGCAGCAATTGGCAAAATCAGGTTACTCCAACTCTTTCGTGGCTTCTTCAGCATAAAGATTAGCCATGAGGGATTTTAAGCGCATCCGGGGGATGTAGGGCCATCCTCCTTTATTTTCTATTTCCCGGAGCAGCATATGCAGGGCTTGCCGATTGGTGGGTAAGGTCTTGATAAATAAGTCTTCCCTGATTCGTTGATGCATCGCCTCTAGCAAGCGCAGCAATTGCAATAGCTCAGCAGAATCTCCTTCTGATCGCTGAGCATGTTCATAAACGATGGTTTTTATATCGTCTAAGTAAGCGTTCGATTGAGTTGTGGTTTCACCACTAGTCATGTTCTAAACTGTCGTTGGATTGAATAGCCCTATTATCGGCCTTTGTGGACAGGCTTGGCTAAAACGAGATATGTAAAGCGCGGCTACCTACTCCCACTCAATGGTTCCTGGAGGTTTAGAAGTGATATCGTAGACGACCCGATTTACTCCTTTAACCTCATTGACAATGCGGTTAGAAATGGTTTCCAAGAGTTCATAGGGAGCCCGTGACCAATCCGCCGTCATCCCATCTTCACTGGAGACAAACCGCAGCACAATCGGATAGGCATAGGTGCGTTGATCACCCATCACGCCCACACTACGCACGGGTAATAGCACGGCAAAGGCTTGCCAAAATTCACCGTAATACCCGGACCGATTGATTTCTTGACGGACAATTAAATCAGCGTCTCGCAAAATATTGAGGCGTTCTGCCGTCACTTCACCAATAATCCGAATAGCCAAGCCAGGGCCTGGGAATGGGTGACGATTGACGATTTCTTCGGGTAATCCGAGGGAGCGGCCCACTTTGCGCACCTCATCTTTGAAGAGTTTCCGCAGCGGTTCAACTAGCTTAAACCGGAGATCTTTAGGTAAGCCGCCAACATTATGATGGCTCTTAATTTTGACTGCAACTCGCTCGCCTGTGGCAGGATCAACGTTGGTATCAGCAGATTCAATGACATCGGGATAGAGGGTTCCCTGGGCTAGATAATCAAACGGTCCTAGCCGCTTGGATTCTTCTTCAAAGACCTGGATAAATTCATGGCCAATGCGTTTGCGCTTTTCTTCTGGGTCGGTGACTCCATTCAAACGCTCTAAGAAGCGATCGCGGGCCATCACATATTCCACGGGGATGTGAAACTGGTCTCGGAATAACTTGACTAGACGCTCAGGTTCAAGTTTGCGCATAAACCCTTGATCAATGAACATGCAGGTTAAGTTGTCGCCAATAGCCTTATGGAGGAGAAAGGCCAACGTAGAAGAGTCAACCCCACCAGAGAGGGCCAGCAAAACCCGCTTATCCCCAACTTTGGCGCGAACCTCACGGATGGCTTCTTCCACGAAGGCTTCTGTGGTCCAAGTCGGCTCACATTCACAAATGTGATAGACAAAGTTACAAATGAGGGCTTGTCCCCCTTGAGAATGCACCACCTCTGGGTGGAACTGGACACCGTAGAGCCGACGGTCATGGTGGGCGATCGCAGCTTGGGGCGTATTGGTAGTGTGAGCCAATACCTTAAACCCTTCAGGGAGTGCAGTTACGGAATCTCCATGACTCATCCACATGGTGGTTTCATTTTCGACGTTGGTGAGTAAGTCCGTGGGGTCATCAATGATGAGGGAGGCTTTCCCATATTCAGCTGCATTAGAGGCTTCGACCTGCCCACCGAGCTGTTGCACCATCAGCTGCATGCCATAGCAAACCCCTAGAACAGGAATGCCCAGCGTCCAAATTTCAGGATCACAAGCGGGTGCATGATCGGCATAGACAGAATTAGGTCCACCAGACAAAATGATGCCTTTGGGATTGAGCTGTCGCAACTGTTCAATTGAGGTGCGATAGGATAGCACTTCTGAATAGACTTGGGTCTCTCGAATGCGACGAGCGATCAGTTCGGAATACTGAGAGCCAAAATCAAGAATGACAATCATTTGCCGATCGACAGGCGTATTGGCAAAAGCGGTGTCCTGGGGATGAGCAGAGAGAGGTTGCTGAGTCTGAGAAAGCACGGAAGATATCCCTATAAGTAATGGAAGGGCAGGGTTTGGGTAGAACAGTGAAAGCAAAAAAATTAGAAAGCCCTAGAACCCGAATATGGATAACTAGCGATTGAAGAATATATTGTGGAGCGTTTTAAAATAGGTATAAATATTCTTATAAGTTTAGGTCAATCTGGGGATTACTGACAAAGCGCTCCATCAAGCCTGCGCCGACAGAACTGACCGCAAATAGCTGGCGGCTACGGTTGAAGAGTACAGAACCCACCTGAACATTGCGATCGCAATGGGTATAGATGTAGGTTTGCGATCGCATATCGATTTCCTTCGTGATTGCCCCATAAACTGTGTCAACCCAATGACTTTGGGTTTGGTGATCCAAGTTCATTAAGAATTGCAGCGCGGCCTCTGCGGTTGGACTAGAAAATAAAGATTGGATCTGAGGGGAGGATAGCCCCAAATTGGCAGCATGGGCCGTTATAATCTCCAAGCGAGCATCGGCTAAATGGTGGTGAGTATGAAAAATCCCGCCAGCCAGCTTAAGCAATTTGCCATGATACCCAAGCAATAGCACGGAAGTGACGCCTTGCAGCCCAGCTTCTACCAATAGTGGCCCCAACCAGTTGGCGGTTTTAATCTGAACCTCAGGAGGAATGCCCAAGGTTTTGGCAATATCTAGGCCATTCTCGCCTACGCAAAACACCAGGCTTTTCTGAGTAGCGGCCTTGTGTTGTAGCTCTACCCGAAATTGCTCCAGCTGTTGGGGCGCGCTCAAGGGCTGAGATATGCCTGACGTTCCCAGGAGAGACAATCCATCCACCACACCAAACGCAGCATTCGAGGTGCGCGTTGCCAAGGCCCTGCCCTCTGGCAGGATGAGGGTGACCTGAATTCGATCTTCGGGCTGGAGATATTGCTCCAAGTTCGTTTTTAAGAGCTGTTGCGCATAGCGATAAATAGCAGCTTGATTCCCTTGATTTTGGTTAATGCCAATGCCCTCTCCCCCTATGAGTGAGATTGGCTCTGTCTGGTCGGCGGGAGCCCATTCCACCAATGCCCAAATCGGAGTATGACGGGTTAAATCTAAATTGTCGCCGGGATCGCTGCGGGTGATGGCTAATGCTTGGTTGGGTCCTAATCCTGAGACTTGTTCAATGGGGATCTCTACAGACTGCTGAGGATTGATTAAGTCCAATGTCACTTGGGATCGCGAGGTTGAGTCGTAGAGGTGTCTCAAAGCTGCGATCGCAGCAGCGCAAGCAAAGACGGGTAAAGTATAGCCAGAGCGGAGTGGGAGAGTTGTCATAAGGAGATGCTCTATTATCCAGAGCATTCAGAACAGTAATGTTTTATTCTTTTAAAGTTGGGGGCTTTTTGACCGACCCAAGTCATCACGATCCCGCCCTATTATTTTGTTATACGAGATCCCATAATCATTATGAAGCGCTTTGTCTCCCGTCTACTCAGCTTAATGCTTGTAGCCTCGATGTTCTTAACTGGTTGCTCGCTTCTCTCTCCTGAAACCCTTCTATCGGGCGACTATCAGCAAGACACCATCTACGTTATTGACAACCTCAGTGACGCGATCGCCTCGCCTGATGACGATCCCAATAAAGCAGAGAATCAAGCAGCAGCTGGCGCTCTCATTAGTGAGTATGTCTCTCGGTATCGCCGTAAGCCCAAATTAGCCGGGTCTGCTTCCTTTATGACCATGGCAACAGCGCTGAACGGCATAGCAGGCCACTATAATTCTTATCCCAATCGTCCTCTACCCCAACGGTTGAAAGATCGGCTAGAACAAGAATTTAAACAAGCTAAGATTGCCCTTAAACGTGAATATGCTGCTTAAAATCACCTCACTGAAGGAATCTGTACATGTTTGGTCTGGGTTGGTTAGAAGTTGGACTGATTGCTCTAGCAGCAGTACTTCTGTTTGGTCCTAAGAAATTACCTGAACTAGGAGCGTCCTTAGGCAAGTCCCTGAGGGGCTTTAAAGAAGAGTTACAGGACAATTCAGAAGAAGAACCACCCGAGGACTAGATCAACGTATCGACTAATTGCGACTCAACGTTACACCCCTTATTCTCTACCAGAGAATAGGGGGTTACTGCATATTGTCGCTGTTCAACTCATGCCTAACGTGAGGGTGGACTTGCCGCTAGGGCTCCATAGTATGGCAGAACCTCGTGCCACGCTGATTGCCGACCCGCTTGCCATTGTTGATGGGCTAAGGAAATCATGGCCTGGCATCTGGTTTCCGGCTCTACAGTATGGGGGAATAGGTGATGGTGGATCTTTTCGGTCGACAGGAGTTGTTGCCATACTTCTAGATCCACGAACTGAAGTGGTTGATAGGTTGATAACGCCTGATTGGATTGATTCCAAATCAAGAGACTGCCATAGACTGAGCCACGCTGACCCGGACATTCCACCGCAATCAGGTCTCCATCATTGACCTTAAATGAGCTACAGGCGTAGGCATAAGCTTGGGCGGTGAGAGTGGAGATGCCATACAGAGGAATTTGCAATTGCTGGGCTAAGGTGCGGGCTGTCACCACGCCGATGCGAGTTCCGGTGAAGCTACCAGGGCCTTGAGCAACGACTAGCCATTCTATCTCTGACCAAGAGATAGACTCTAGAAACGTCGCTAAATATTGGTGTAGGTAGATGGAGATATCTCGGCCTAAATCCCAGGTTTGGTAACGGTTGATCTGGTCAAAATTGGAGATCCCTAACGTTAGAGCCGAGCTAGTAGTATCGAGGCCGAGAACATACATATGAAGCTTCGTGATGACGATCACCTTCTCATTCTAGTCAGACAGGAGATGATGGTTGCACAACCTTTGAACCAACAGCAGATAGGACAATCACAACGGCACTATGGAACGCATTCTAGGTGACTATTTAGGAGAATTTAATGGATATAGTGGCTGGATTGTCTGGAATCTTTTTCTAGCCTTTATTCCAATGACCTTGAGTTTCTGGTTGTTTCGTTGGCAGCATCCCTCACGATCGCTGATCTGGTGGATCGGTTTAGTGGTGTTTATCGCTTTTTTACCCAATGCGCCCTATCTGCTCACAGACATTATTCACTTAATTGGGGCAGCTCGCTCTACCCGCTCTATCTGGATCGTCACCTTATTTTTTATCCCTCTCCATACCTTTGCGATTTTGGCTGGGTTTGAAGCATATGTGATCTCTCTGATCAACCAAGGGCATTACCTTAAGAAACAGGGCGTAGGTAAGTATGTGACGTGGGCAGAGATATGGGTGCATATTCTCTGTGCCATTGGCATTTATCTGGGTCGGTTTATCCGCTTTAATAGTTGGGATCTCATCACTAACCCGAAAAATGTTCTGCTGGTCAGCCTGAATGAATTAACCTCAAGGTTTCCCGTTGTGGTTATTTTGATTACTGTGTTGGTGCTCATTCTGTTCTATTGGATTATGAAGCAGATTACGCTAGGAATTGTTCTACGGTTTCAGCATGTTCGCAAGGTCAATCGTGGTCTGTTATCCGATCAAGATCTGCTCTGAGTGCTGGCTTGGTCGTGCCAGAATGGGAAGATGAACCCCACATGGAGAATGAGTGATGCCCCTAGAACGTCGGCTATCGCGCGATGCCTTTTTGCAAAATGAGATTGTGATTCTGAAGCAGCTTTGCCTTACTCCTAGCCGAATGTTTCAACCGGGACGATACAAGGCCAGTGAGCTACCCGATGAAGCGTTCACAATGGGCTTGGTTGAACGTGCCCCCATTGCCTCTGAGGAAGATCAAGATAGCAGCCCATAAGGCAAGATGTTGATGTTGCCCCAAAAGCCTGGAATATTCGTACCTTAACGAGTATCTTCAATCAACATCACCTGCATTCATAGATTTTGTTCCAGATCTACATCCAAGGGGAATAGCTGCGATAATAGGTGAGTTTGCCAAGGTGCAATGATAACTTCCTCCCTTGTTGGGGGAATCTTGTTTTTTTGAAGAGGAAGCTGGATCAATCAGGTATGCGAACCCACTATTGCAGTGAACTACGAAATGATCATGTGGGTGAACGGGTTACCCTCTGTGGCTGGGTAGATCGCCGTCGCGATCATGGGGGCGTAATTTTTTTGGATGTGCGCGATCGCACCGGTATTATCCAGATTGTCAGTGACCCCGAACGGACCCCTGACGCCTATCCTCAAGCTGATGCCCTACGGAACGAGTATGTCGTTCGAGTCCAGGGCGAGGTGAGTCGCCGTCCTGATGATTCCCTGAATCCCCGCCTGCCGACTGGGGAAGTAGAGATCTACGCCGATCAGATTGAGCTGCTGAATGCGGTCCAACAGCAGTTACCCTTTCAGGTTTCGACAGCCGATCTGGAATCGGTAAAAGAAGAGCTGAGGCTCAAGTATCGGTACTTGGATTTGAGACGAGATCGCATGCATCAAAACATCATGATGCGGCATAAACTGATGCAAGCCATCCGTCGCTACCTGGAAGATCAGCAAGGTTTTGTTGATATTGAAACCCCGATTTTGACCCGTTCCACACCTGAGGGGGCGCGAGATTACTTGGTGCCCAGTCGGGCCAATCCGGGCGAATGGTTTGCCCTGCCTCAGTCTCCACAGATTTTCAAGCAATTGTTGATGGTGTCTGGGTTTGACCGCTATTACCAGATTGCTCGCTGTTTCCGGGATGAAGACTTACGGGCTGATCGTCAGCCGGAATTTACGCAGCTGGATATGGAAATGAGCTTCATGTCCCAAGCGGAAATTATGCAGCTCAATGAAGACTTAATACGGCATATTTTCAAAACCCTTAAAGATATTGAGTTGCCCAAGACGTTCCCACAAATGACTTACAACGAAGCCATGGAACGCTACGGTACAGATCGCCCTGACACCCGGTTTGGTCTGGAGTTGGTGAATGTCTCTGACTTACTCAAAGACTCAGGTTTTAAAGTGTTTTCGGGTGCGATCGCTAAAGGTGGACAAGTTAAGGTCTTGCCTATCCCCGACGGCAATGCCAATATTTCCAACGTTCGCATCAAGCCCGGCGGCGATTTGTTTGCTGAAGCCAGCGCAGGTGGGGCAAAAGGTCTGGCCTATATCCGCGTCAAAGAAAGTGGGGCCATTGATACAATTGGGGCCATTAAAGACAACCTCTCTCCAGAGCAAATGACAGAACTCACCAAACGCACGGGGGCCAAACCCGGTCATTTGCTTCTCTTTGGAGCGGGTCCCGCGGAGATTGTGAACGCCTCTCTCTCTCGGCTGCGTTTAGCTTTGGGGGCGGAAATGAATCTGATTGCTCCAAACCAGATCGATCTACTGTGGATTACTGAGTTCCCCATGTTTGAGTGGAACGCCGACGACAAGCGACTAGAAGCCCTGCATCATCCCTTTACAGCGCCTTATCCTGAAGATGAAGCTGATCTCAAAACAGCCCGCGCCCAAGCGTATGACTTGGTCTATAACGGCCTGGAAATTGGCGGTGGCAGTCTGAGGATTTATCAAGCTGATTTGCAGCGGCGAGTATTTGATGCCATTGGCTTATCAGAAGAAGAAGCCCAAGATAAATTTGGGTTCTTGCTCAATGCCTTTAACTTTGGCGCTCCACCCCATGGCGGTATTGCCTATGGGATTGATCGCTTGGCAATGCTCCTCAATGGCGAAGAGTCGATTCGTGACACCATTGCGTTTCCTAAAACTCAGCAGGCTCGCTGTTTACTGACTCAAGCACCTTCCAGTGTGGATCCAAAGCAGCTCAAAGAGTTGCAAATCAAATCCACGGCTGAGCCTAATAAGTAGTTGCTATCCTTCTGTTGCACCTGTGAGAGTAGTATCTTGATCAGCTCGAAAGCCTAACTATCTGGCCTAAAAATGATCCATGTTCCTTCTAAAAAAGGCTATGCCTGGGTGAAGGCAATTGGGGTGAGAAACTAAAACTCAATTGCAAAAGATACAGAGGAGTAGCTTCTATGAGGGGATTTGATCACACTGTCAGTGCAGTTAGGCTTTGCGTTTGTATGGTGTCGGCATCAATCCTATTGTGTCGGATACAAGGCCAGTACCGTAAATCCTCCAAAAACAAAAATCAATCCATCAAAAAGCCTTACTGAACAGCTCAAGCATGAAGGCATCCAGCGAACCTATCATATTTACCTACCAGCAGTGTTTAACAAACAGAAGTCGCTGCCTATGGTGCTGGCCCTTTATGGGGGAGGTGGAACGGGACGCAAGTTTGATCAATCTCTTTCTCAAAGTCAGTTCAGAACCATTGCCAATCAGCGAGGGGGCATTTTGGTTTTCCCAGATGGCATGAATCGACAATGGAGTGATGGGCGGACTGAACATCTGAAGCAAGATAAATTCTACGATGATGTTGGATTTATTTCAAAAGTCATTGACAAAATGATAGATGACCATGGCGTTGACTCCCAACGGGTTTACGTTACAGGTATCTTAAACAGTGGGTTTATGTCAGTACGCTTGGCCTTAGATCTATCGGACAAGATAGCCGCGATCGCACCTGTGACAGCACAACTTCCAGTCGTCCTTAAGAATAAGACTCCTAAAAAGCCCATTACGGTTGTGAATATAGAGACGTACTAACTACCAATTAATCGCATATCTATTCAGATAATGCATATTATCCGATATGTGGCATCTAATCCCTCAGAGAAAGATGTTATCTGACAGTTGGCGTTGAATATTTTTATATAGGGGCTTTATTCGTCAAGTGTCGGATAACCATAGTTCTATGGTTTCTTCCTAAAAGGATCTTTTCAACTTTCAACACTTCTGTTCGTAGCCATGATAGAAAAGAATCGATATAGAGGACTGAGGATGGAAGAATAAAACGATGACGCTCCCCGAATCGTTGAAAACAGCATTGCAAGAAAATCCTGCTATGACCCAAGAGGAACACAGCCACCTACGGCGTCGTATCTTTTGGAATGCAGTCGGTGGTGCGATTTTCATCGTGCTCTGGATCGTTGCCGTTATCGCCATCCTATCCGCTAGCAATAGCCCATCCGCCGCGCCCCCCATTGTCTTCTTCGTCATTCTGCTCGTCTTTACCATCGGCGTTGGCTTTCGGGCCTATCCGCGCTTCAAGCAGACCTACGTCATTTGGCAGGATATTCGTAACGGCCAGGTAAAGTTTGATATCGGCACTGTTACTCCGCAGGTGTTCGCGGCAGGGCGTAACGTTCAATTGGTGCTCGTGGTTGATGGCAACCGCACGTATTCCGTTCTTGACTCGGTGCTGCCCAGTATCCAAAATTCTGACACTCAAGGGAGCCAAACGGACGGACGCTATTGCCTACGTATCGCGCCACGTTCTCGCATTGTTGTAAACGTTGTGTCAGTTTCTGTACATTCCAGAATTAAATGACACTTTCCCAAAATTAATGTCAAAACTCTAAATCCTTGAGAAATATACCAGATAGGGATTTCGGAGAAATATAGATTTTCCCTTCACTGGATATCTTTCCAAAATTAAATGTCATTTCTTTCTTATTCCTTTCAGATCTTTCCAAAATTAAGAGTCATTTCTTAACTTCTCTCAAGAGACAAATCTGCTGATGTTGTTGATGAAACTGTTGTTCGTGGGCTTGGTACTTCATACCAATTCAGCATATGTGTGACCTGTATTATGGGGATTGATAGTTGATGCTTGTTAATCCCTTATGCCCAGACCCTTACGCATCGAAATCAGTGA
>JANQPU010000187.1 GCA_028285315.1 Acaryochloris sp. IP29b_bin.176 | reverse complement strand
TACATTCAAGAAAGTAGTTTGGACTGAATGCACAAACGCTATCGCACACTTCTGACCTAACTTGTCCGCTTTATACCTTCTTTAGAAATCAGCTCTAAGGGACAACCCGAGCAAGTTAAAAAAAAGACCGTAAGGGACGCAGACGCAAACTCAAAGGGCTTCGGGGACGGGGAATGCTCGAAACGGAGAAACCGCCGATCTTCGGGATGATTCAACGTGGGGGAGAGGTTGTGATACCAATAAGTCTTCAAGAGTGTAATTTTGATTAGTGACTAAAGTAGGCTAGGAGAGGATTTCACAGATTTGAAAATTACGCTTGCAGGCACAGTTTGATATTACCATTCCGTCAACGAGCCAGAGCTATTGCAACCTACAGCCAGAGGCTGCTTTAAACAGCACTGACTGAAAGTGCATAAATGATGCCTGCCAACCCTATCGATATTAGTGATCGAAAACTGAGGTTCTATGTGACCCTGCTCAAATCCCTAACCCCCCATGATTCGGGAGAATTCAGTAATGTGAGTCTCATTCATATCCAAACCCGTCAATAGGGATGAATAATGCAGCAACAACAAGATCTATTCAAACTACCCTTTGTTCGTCAACTTCTCCCCCATCGTCGGATGATGTTGACTGTCCCAACATCTATGGAGCAAGCGTACCAGCGTTTAGAAGAGGCTTTTGCTGATGATATTTTTCTGGGGGGTAACTTTTGGCAGCTCTCTCGGCATTACTGGGGACATATCAATGGCAACCAGTTTATCTTGCACGGACCCAGAGCCCATCGCCAGTTTTGCTTTCGCACGCGTGGTTCCTTGGAAAATCGGGGAGATCAACTTGTCGTGCAATTACTGTTCCAGTTGAGCCGTCGAGATCTCTATGGCCTGCTGTATAGCTTGATGTTTCTATTAGTTGGTCTACAGGTGGTATTGAGGTGGTGGGGAATGCTGCTGCTGCCATTCTATTTGGGATTTATCTATGTGATGGTTCAGTGGCATGTCTATCATTACTCTGAAGAGATCAGTAAATTAGTTGTAGATATTATCAAGGGCAACCCTATCAATTCAAACTGAAGTTCAAAAAGATTGGAATAATGCTGAATTCAGTGGGGTTGGAACCCCACCGAACTATAAAAAATACCAGTTTCGATTTAAGCCCTTTTCAATCAGAATTTGAATTTAGAGATAGTAGAATGCTTCTAGATCTAGCAGCTCTGAATGCTAGACAGTGATGGTAGCTGGAAAAGCAGAGGTATTAAGTTGAGTCTGATTGGTCAGGAGTGATTCCACTGCTTCATTATCGAGAGGGCGCGAGAATAGATAGCCTTGGGCATATTCACAACCCATTTCTCGCAGATATTCCTGTTGGATTTTAGTTTCGACGCCTTCAGCCACCACCTCCATTTTCAGATTTTGGCCCAGATTAACAATGGTGCGCACAATCTCACGGCCATTATCTTGGTCCATCCTGGAGACAAATGAATAGTCAACTTTGAGCACATCTAAGGGGAACGCGTAGAGATAGCTAAGGGAAGAATATCCCGTTCCAAAGTCGTCAATAGCTAGCTGAATGCCCAGCTCTTTTAATTTATTAAGTTGCTCTGAAATATTGGGCGCGTTGCTCAAAATTACCCCTTCCGTGATCTCCAGCTTCAGGTGATGGGGTTGCATTTCAGTTTCCTGAATAATGGCAGTGACTTTTTCACAAAAGGTAGATTGCAGAAATTGATGGGCAGAAATGTTGACATTGACGGTTAGATCGGCAGCATTCGGATAGGTTTTCAACCAATAGGCCATTTGTTGACAAGCTTCGGTCAGTACCCACCAATCAATTGAGACCATAAGACCGGCATCCTCTGCTACAGGAATGAACTCTGAAGGGGGGATCAACCCTCTTTCAGGATGATGCCACCTTAATAAGGCTTCAAACCCTACGATGCTTTCTGTTCTCAGATCCACGATGGGTTGGTAGACCAAATGCAATTCATGATTACTGATGGCCCGTTGCAGATCAGTCTCTAATTGCAGTTGAGTGTTGACTTGGGCTCGCATTCCCGCACAAAACACTTCAAAGCAGTTTTTCCCATGCTTTTTGGCGCGATACATAGCGGTATCAGCGTCCTGTAAGAGTTCTTCAGGAGATTGGTAGTTTTGACTAGAGACCGCGATGCCAATGCTGGCACTGGTATAAACATCATGCTGCTCTAGCGAGATCTTTGTTTTGAGGGCACTCAAGATCCTCTGAGCGATCTGAATCGCTTCTGCAGCATCCTCGATAGTATCTAGGAGGAGAGCAAACTCATCGCCACCAAAGCGGGCAATGGTATCTTGCTTTCGTAGGCAGTGCTGTAGGCGCTTGGCAACTTCGATCAGGAGCTGATCCCCCACCGCATGCCCCAGGCTATCGTTGATGATTTTGAATCGATCTAAATCCAAAAAAATCACCGCAAAGATGCGATTTTGATGCCGTTTGGCCATGCGAAAGGCATGGGTCAATCGCTCCATGAACAATACCCGGTTGGGTAGTTGGGTCATTTCATCGTGGTGGGCTTTATATTCTAATTGGGCTCGGGTGGAGTAATACGCGGTGACATCCGTTTGAGAACCGGCAATTCGAAAGGCTTGATTTTGATCATTGCGGAGGGCTAGACCTCGGCCCCTAAACCACAGATATTCCCCGTTCTTATGGAGAATTCTATATTCACACTCAAATTGAGGAGTATCGCCTTTCAGATGAGCAGATAGATCCTCCGTTACCCGCTCTTGATCTTGAGGATGGATGCGATTAAACCATTCGTCAGGACTGTCGCCAATCTCTTGCTCGGAGTAACCCAACATGCTTTTCCAACGATCAGAGTAGTAAATCGTGTTGGCGTGCAAATCCCAATCCCAAAGGCCGTCGTTGGCCCCCTTTGCTGCTGCTGCATAGCGTGCTTCACTGAGCCGTAACTGTTGTTCCGTGCGGCGATGCTGGCTGATATCAATTAAATAGCTACGAATTAGTCCACTCTGCAAGATACAGTAAATCGCTTGTTCATAAATTGAACTTCCAATCTCTATCTCTCGAACGACGTATTCTGACTGTTCCTGCACCAGTGTTTCGTACAGGCCATCCGTCAGGAGATGGCGTTTTAGGGTTCTCAACTCCGGGAACTTGGCTGTAGCGGCTGGATTGATATAGGTGATTTTGCCGTCCAGGTCTGTTTCTATGATCGGCAAAGGGGTTAATTCTGGGAACGACGAGAGCCGGATGAAAGCTGCATCGCCTGGGTGTTGCTGGACAAGACTTTCTTGAATCGCTTGGGCGTTACCTAGCGTGGCTTTATGGAAAAGGATTGAACCCGGCGCTAAGATTGGCCTTGGTAAGGGAACGGGTAAGGATTGAACGTTGTTCTGTTCTAAATCAATCCTGGGATCGCTGAGGCTAGATGTAGAGATATAGGTGGCATGAACGTTTTCACCAAAGGAGATAACGTCATGATCCTGTAAATCGTGGACAAAGCATCGTTTACCATTGACCCACAAGCCATTCTGGCTACGATTACCATTCAGATCGCCATCAATGATGCGAAAAGAATGCTGTTTAGTATTGACATCACAGATTCTCAGCAGGAAGGCGTGATTTCGAGATACCGTTTGATCATCTAGAACAATAGCATTGGCTTTGTGGCGACCAATCGTGTAGGTGGCATCTTCTAGCGATACCAGTTGCTTCTCTTGATCTAGCTCAATGGCGAGGATATGGTAAGTTTGTCGGTGCGGATGAATGAGAGTCTCTATATTTCTCTCTGTAGCGGCAGCTTTCTTGGCCTTGCGACTAAACGCTATTGTATATTCCTCTTCAGGAAGATTTGGGGAGTGAATCATAGGAATTATCGATTCTCTTTTGAGTCGAGTCATTACGGTTGCCGCAATTGATGATGTGACCCAAAACTTGGTCTCGCTTCCTGTTAGTGTTCCCATGCTGGGCGGGATTGGTGCAACCAGAAGTCGGAACCCTTGTCTTAATCCGAATGGTCTTTACTAAACAATCTTGAAGAGAGTGGGGAATTCACGCCATCGGCTCTACACTCATCACAGGAACGCGGACATTACCATAGAAATAGGGTTTCATTGAGACAACCGTTATGCAGCAAGGTTCAAATGCAAACTGGAAAGTAGGGGCGATCTTTGGTATTCCCCTCTACGTTGACTCATCCTGGTTTTTGATTCTGGCTTTGGTCACATTTGCCAATGGGATGTCCTGGCAACAGCTCTATCCCAATTGGCTAATAGGGACAGCCTGGGTGGTGGGTTTTGTGATGGCCTTACTGCTGTTTGTGTCAGTGTTGCTACACGAACTGGGCCATAGCTTAGTGGCGCGATCGCAAGGGACAAAAGTAAATTCCATTACCCTGTTCCTGTTTGGGGGAATCGCCTCCATTGATGAAGAGGCCAAGACCCCAGAACATGCGTTTCAAGTTGCGATCGCAGGCCCCGCCGTCAGCATCGGCCTCTTTTTTGTGCTTAGCCTGATTGCAGAGTTTACGGTTGCCGAAAGTCCTGCCCAGGTTTTGTTACAGAGCCTGGGAGAGATTAATTTGGTATTGGCCCTATTTAACTTGATTCCCGGTTTGCCTCTGGATGGTGGCCAAATTCTCAAAGCGTTAGTCTGGAAAGCCACGGGCAACCGCCTTCAGGGTGTACGATGGGCCGCGCGCGTGGGTCAGGCCATCGGTTGGATTGCCGTGACGGTGGGTCTAGCGTTTACCTTCTTGCTGGGACAGATCAGTGGCCTATGGGTGGCGATGTTGGGATGGTTTGGCCTCCGCAACGCCTATACCTATGAGCGGTATACCCAGCTCCAAGAAGCCCTCATTCAGCTCCAAGCCCAAGATGCAATGACCCGAGACTTTCGGGTGGTGAATGCAGAAAAATCTCTCCGGCAGTTTGCTGATGATTACCTATTGGATACGATGCGCCGATCCGCTTATTTTGCGGCCTCTGAAGGTCGATATCGGGGGTTAGTAGACGTTGATGGCCTTAATACCATTGAACGCAGCCAGTGGGAGGTGCAGCCTATCCAATCTGTTGTCCGGTCTTTGCAGCAAATTCCTACGGTTCGTCAGGATACGCCGATCACAGAAGTGATAGAGCGCCTAGAAACTGAGCAGCTCCCCTTGATTACAGTCTTATCTCCCGCTGATGCGGTTGCGGGTATTATCGATCGGGGCGATACGGTAAAGGCGCTAGCGAAAAAACTGAATTTACCCATCTCAGAGGAAGATATTCGTCGGATTAAGGAGGAAGGCAGTTATCCCTCTTCACTGCAGCTTCCTGCTCTTGCTCGGTCCGTCATGGCTGACGTGATTGCCTCTGAGCCGACCCCAGAAACCAGCTCACATTAAGCGTTGGCTGTTTTTGCCACTGGCGCTGAGTTCACCACTTGACCGATCGCTGCCAGCTCTGCGGGAGATAGCGGTTCACACTTGAATGTGGCCCCAAAGCAGGTCTTAGCCGCTTCAATTAACGTGTTGATAATCGCTTGCTCTGATATCTGGGGAAGCGTTATGTCATCGCTTTGAAGCGTCAAAGTCTGTCCAAATACCTGTTGGACTAATGCTGGGTTGGGCCTTAACTGGATGGAACCATGTTGCAAAACCGTATGTCCCTGCCAAGCCTGGGCACTGCCAATTAGTTTGTACCCATTATCTAGGACCAGATCGGCGTTGGTTGCTGTCGCGAAGCAATTGGCCTTGTGGGTATAGTTTCGACGCGGCTCGCCAAAGTGCAGCGTGACCCCCAGTTGCTGCCAACCCTGAATTAAAAATTGACAGAGATTTTCATAGGCTTGACGACGATTGCGGTGGGGATGCGGAAGTGCGATCGCATACGTTAAATCCCCTGCATGCAAAACCGCCCGACCCCCGGTTGGTCGTTGCACTAAATCAACGGGGCTGCCCTGCCAAGTCAAGTCTTGCCAATGTCGAGGCCAAGTTAGCTGATTGCGGCCCAAGGAGATGGCAACTGGCGTCCAGGTATAAAACCGCAGTGTGGGTGGATGCTTACCTTGATGGCATTGATCAAATAACCATTGATCGATGGCCATCTGGGTTGCCCCATCTGTATTTAAGTAGGGGATTAATCGCCAATCCAAAATTAGACAGCAGCGGCGGGAAACTCGGCCTGTAACCCTTCATCATGGTCATCGGCAATGGTTGCCACCAGGGTGATCAGGTGAGAAATTTCGCCAGGAGATAAATCAGCCACTGAACGACTGGTAACGGCAACAACTTGCTGGTTGAACATGCTGAAGTGGGCCTCAAAGGTACTCAGCCAGTTCAGTTCCAGTAGCTTCCGCATCAGTTGAGTCTCATTCTGCACAGGGAGCTGTAAGACTGGGGACCAAACGGTAAATGAGTCATCCTCTGAGCTGCCCGTCAATTGAATGAATACATCCACTGAGCCGTACTTAAACTTCCAAATGTGTCCATCTTCAGAAGAACTCACCAGAACGTTATTGTGCTGGTCCAGGCTAGAAATAACGGTTTCAATAATATCCGTGTAGTTAAGGGTTTCGTCTTCGTTTGACATATCAGGATTAGTCTCAGTTTTATAGCTCATCATAGACAAAGTATGTGAGGTTTACAGATGGGCGAACTGGCCGAAAGTAAGTTCAACGTATACAGAGTGGATTTAAGAGCGTTAGTAGAAAGTACTTAACAACGAAATACTCACGTCAAAAAGCAGTCTCCGTAAATGTCTACCTTCACTAGAGTGAGAACTCATAACGCTCTCTATCTTGCCCTAAGGGTGGGCAGAAATAGACATCCTATTGATAAAGATTTAATTTACTCAATCTAGCTTGAGCCCTCACTGTGAAAGCTTGCATCCGGCTTCATGACTCGGTACAAGCATCGATTGAAGATAGCCAGGGAAGAACATCGAGCGGTTGAGCTGCCTAAGACTATGCAAAGCCTATCACTATGTGGATACTGCATTCCTTATCCTTGGGCGGAGGAGCTTAAGCTAGCAACGATTGAGTGTGTGAACTTGGACATTGATAAGAATGGGATGAAGAAATTCAAGGTGAGTCCTAAGCAACTTCACTGCCCCTTCTACGTCAAATCTGCTAGAACAAAGACATGCTGTAGGATTTACAAAATGTTATAGTTTCTGCCAAGGATCTCTTGCAGGAATGTGGTTTTGAGGAGTTGGATCTATGTCAGTCAGTTTAAAAGAAGCATTAGAGATCGGAACATATATTGTGACCCAACGAATGAAAGGTCGAAAACGATTTCCGTTGGTACTCATGCTTGAACCCCTTTTCCGGTGCAACCTAGCTTGTACTGGGTGTGGCAAAATTCAGCATCCCCCCGAAGTCCTTCGTCAGAATCTAACCCCCGAAGAATGTTTTGCCGCTGTTGAAGAATGTGGTGCTCCTGTCGTATCCATTCCTGGTGGTGAGCCGTTACTTCACCCTCAGATTGACGAAATTGTGGCTGGTTTAATCGAGCGCCGTAAATTTATCTATCTATGTACAAACGGTATTTTGCTTGAGCGCAATCTGCACAAGTTTAAACCCTCTCCTTACTTCAGCTTTATGGTTCATTTGGATGGTCTTCGCGAACATCACGATCGTTGTGTCGATCGTGAAGGTGTGTTTGATGTGGCCGTCACTGCAATCAAAGCAGCAAAAGCTCAAGGATTCCGCGTGAATACCAATACGACTGTTTTTGAGGGCGCTGATCCTCAAGAGATGCATGAGTTCTTTGACTTTGTTACTTCTTTGGGGGTGGATGGTATGACCATCTCCCCAGGGTATAGTTACGAATGGGCTCCCGATCAAGATCATTTCCTTAAACGAGAGCAAACCCGCGCCCTATTTCGTCAAATCTTGTCTCCCTTACGCTTGGGACAGAAGAAATGGAACTTTAACCATAACCCCTTGTTCTTAGATTTTTTAACAGGGGAAAAAGACTACGAGTGTACGCCCTGGGGCAGCCCTAGCTATAGTGTTTTAGGTTGGCAGAAACCCTGTTATCTCCTCAATGAAGGTCACTACAAAACCTTTCAGGAACTGCTAGATAACACTGATTGGGATCAGTATGGCCGGGCGAGCGGTAATCCCAAATGTCAGGACTGTATGGTTCACTGTGGTTATGAACCTACTGCTGCTGTAGATGCGCTTCAGCCCAATAATATGGGGCGAGCTGTTGCGGGGTTGTTTGGATAAGTTGCGGAGACTATGACTGCGAAAGTAGAAATTTATACTTGGGCCGCCTGCCCATTTTGCATTCAAGCCAAGCGGTTACTGGATAGCAAGAATGTTGATTTTACTGAATATGGGATCGATGGGGATGAAATCGCTCGCTCTGAAATGGCTGAACGGGCCAATGGACAGCGCTCATTACCGCAAATCTTCATCAATGATCAGCATATTGGGGGTTGTGATGACCTCTATGCCCTAGATGGGCAAGGTAAACTGGATCCGCTGTTGCAAGCTTAAGGGGCGGCGTGAAGCTAGCATTTATTATCGATCCCATTTCCACATTGGATCCTGGCCACGATACCAGCGTTGCCTTGATGGAAGCTGCGCAAACTGCGGGTCACGAGGTGTGGATTACCCAATTTGACCAGCTCAGTGTTCTGGAAGGGCAGGCATGGGCTACTCTGACGTCTGTGTCTCTCACACCTGTTCAGTTAGTGGATGGGGTGTGGGCTGCTGCCAAGAATTGGTTCGCGTTGGGAGCCTCCCAATTCCAGCCCTTAGCCAATATGGATGCGGTTTGGATGCGCAAAGATCCACCCGTGACGGTTTCGTATCTGTACGCTACCTATCTGTTGGATTATGTTGATCCTCAACAAACCATTTTGATTAATCACCCTCGGGGGCTAAGAGCCGCTAACGAAAAAATGTATGCTTTACAATTTCGGGATGCTATCCCTGAAACCATTGTGAGTCAAGATAAGCGCGTTATCCTGCAGTTTGTGCAAGACAAAGGCATGGCGGTGCTGAAACCTTTGGGGGGGAAAGCCGGAGAAGGAATTTTGTTGCTACAGGCAGAGGACCGTAACCTCAATTCTCTGATTGAGATCAGTACTCGTCGGGGACAAGAGCCGGTAATGGTTCAAATCTATTTACCAGAGGCGCAGCAGGGAGATAAGCGAATTATCCTGTTGGATGGAGAGCCCATTGGTGCTGTTAACCGGGTTCCTAGGGGACAAGAGTTCAGGGGCAACATGGCAACAGGGGGGCGAGTGGTTCAAACCCAAATCACTGATCGGGAGCAAATGATTTGCAGTCAGCTCGCGCCTGTTCTCAAACGAGATGGTTTGATATTTGTCGGGATCGATATTATTGGAGGATTTTTGACGGAAGTAAATGTAACTAGCCCGACTGGAATTCGGGAGATTGATCGGTTAGATAGTACGTCTCTAGGCGAAAAGGTGATGCATTGGTTGGTTACTGCTAAACAAGGTCTCTTACATCAGTCAGCATAAATGAACAAACCCACTGTCTTGGTAACTGGGGGTGCCGGTTACATTGGTTCTCACACCGTTCTCGCGCTGCAACAAGCAGGCTACGCTGTGGTGGTGGTGGACAATCTTGTCTATGGTCATCGCGATATTGTTGAGTCGGTCTTGCAAGTTGAGTTTATTTGTGGAGACATTTGTGATCGCACCCTCCTAGACCAAGTCTTTGCTCAATACGACATTGCTGCAGTGATTCACTTTGCGGCCTATGCCTACGTTGGGGAATCCGTTGAAGAACCAGCCAAGTATTACCGAAATAACGTCTTGGGCACCTTAACGCTACTAGAAGCCATGCTAGCAGCCAAGGTCTCTCACTTTGTCTTCTCCTCCACCTGTGCTTCCTACGGCAATCCCAATCAAATTCCCATTCCTGAAGAACATCCGCAGGATCCCATTAATCCCTATGGGATGACTAAGTTTATGGTGGAGAAGATCCTCACTGATTTTGATCAAGCTTATGGACTGCGATCAGTTCGGTTTCGCTACTTCAACGCTGCAGGGGCTGATCCCGAGGGCCGTTTAGGCGAAGATCACAACCCTGAGACCCATTTAATTCCCCTGGTTCTAATGACAGCTCTCGGCAAACGGGACAATATCACCATTTTCGGTACCGACTATAAAACCTCGGATGGAACCTGCGTTCGCGACTATATCCATGTCACCGATTTAGCCCAAGCTCACGTCCTGGGATTGGAATATCTGCTAGCAGGTGGGGAAACCAGCGTTTTTAACCTGGGTAATGGCGATGGTTTTTCCGTGCGGGAAGTGATTGATATGGCCAAAAAGGTCACAGGGTTACCCATTTCAGTCGTAGAAGGCTACCGACGGGCAGGCGACCCTGCCATTCTGATTGGGAGTGCTGCCAAAGCTCGAAAAGTCTTAAACTGGCAACCGCAATATGCCGATCTAGAAAAAATTATCACTCATGCTTGGCAATGGCACCAAAAGCGACATGCTTAAACTGCTATTGCTGGGTGCGTACCGTTAACACTTGGGGCGGTGTGGAATCAGGGGGATAGAGGAAATCAACCTGAACCAGCCGAATGTCTTGGGGGGCTATTTCCAGATTTACCAAGGCTTGGGCTTTTTCCCCTCGATGTTGGACGAAATGCACATAGCGAGTTTGAGGGCGACCCTGATCATCTTGATAACGTGCCCTTACCGTCCCTCGAAAGAATACCTGCTGGGCAGGAGGCTCAAAAAATTGGAGATTTCCCTCATTCTGATCATTCTTAATCGGAGTTTGGAAGGTAATTGCAACTTTTTTGGCTTGGTCAGTGGGATTGTGGAGCGGCAGATTCAGACTGTATTGAATTCCGTAGTTGCCATGGGCGGCATAAGCTGTGTCTGGATAGCGAACGACCATCGGTGCACTCTGGACTTGCTGAGTCCCAAAGGTGCCCCGATCAACACTACTCAGCACATAGGAAAAAGCTTTGCCTACCTCTGGGATTTTGAGGGTATAGCCCTTGGAATCAGGATCGGTAATCTGAGCCCGCCAGATAGAGCCTTTAGCGACCCCAGCAACTCGGCCATAGATCAGTTTTCCCGGTTGCCCAGGAGGGGTGGGTACTTTATCCCTGGGGCCAGACAACTTGCCCTCCTGAAGGAGTTTCTTCCATTCAGCCAGGGTTGGTGCCCGCTCTTCCCCCTCTGCATTGGTGGGGGCGAACATCGCTAGGCTAGCGGCATACACTTTCCCTGTACTGCGTAATCTGGCTAGCGTAGATCGGCCATTGATGGGTGGATCTAATTCCTTAACTGGAATGGGGACATTTAACAGCATTCGGCTTTCACCTGCAGGAATGACGATTTGGGCCGGCCAACTGTCCTGTCGTTTGCCTCGCAACACATCATCCATGGCTCGGCCACCAGGCCCCGCATAAACGACTCCCTTAGAATTGGGTAAATAACTGTCTAAGGGAATAAATGGAGCGTCAGGTTGGCTTAAATAGCTAGCTGCCTGGAGTACATTCACGGTGACAGCAGTTTGACCTGGATTGTGCAAAATCACCCCCATATATAGCGTTTTAAGGTCATCAGGGGCCGTAGCCTTAGCAATGTGATGGGTAAACACATCGAACCGTCCCTGTAATGGCTGATCGAGGTGTGCAGACGGGACTGCTTTATCCTGATTAGGAAAAGTAGATAGTAAGATTCCCTCCGTTTGAACGACCTCGGGACTGTTACTGTTGAATACCATCACCGAATTAAGTTGGCCTGGTAGCGCTCTAACTTCTTGAGGTTGGATGACAATCTCGGGTTGGGCAGGTGCAGAAGACTGAGCGACGAGTAAAGCAGAGATCAGAGACAACATAGGCAAGAATCAAATAGAGCTAGCACAAACAAGAAAATCTTACTGGTAGATGGATGACGATTCTCAAAAGTTAAAGGTCCACTGTCGAACATTCATGGCGGTACAAAAGCTATCGTCCAGGGATTAGGTTGTCAGCAAGCTCAGCCAGTAGATGATTAGGCAGGCTTTATGAGGCTGGTCAGTGAAATCTTGATGCTTATGATTGGCAGAGTAACCGAATAAGCGACAGGGTTGATTTACAACGGCTTGAAGGGGTGCAAAAACTTTTTTTGAAAAATGCTTGACATCACTTTTTAGCATTGTTATATTGGTCAAGCGCTCGAAAAGAGGCTTGCCTCTCGAAAGCGCCCCGAACCTAGACAAATCAATAGTTTGAAAGATTTAAGACAATCATCCTCGTCGGAGTTTTTGACGAAAGAAAGTTCGCTTTTTATTAGTCAATTAACTTCAACTTAATATAATTTCAGTACAAATTCTCACATGGAGAGTTTGATCCTGGCTCAGGATGAACGCTGGCGGTATGCTTAACACATGCAAGTCGAACGGCAGCACGAGGAGCTTGCTCCTTGGTGGCGAGTGGCGGACGGGTGAGTAACGCGTGAGAATCTACCTTCAGGTCTGGGACAACAGTTGGAAACGACTGCTAATACCGGATGTGCCGCAAGGTGAAAGTTTTTTCGCCTGAAGATGAGCTCGCGTCTGATTAGTTTGTTGGTAGGGTAATGGCTTACCAAGACTTCGATCAGTAGCTGGTCTGAGAGGACGATCAGCCACACTGGGACTGAGACACGGCCCAGACTCCTACGGGAGGCAGCAGTGGGGAATTTTCCGCAATGGGCGAAAGCCTGACGGAGCAATACCGCGT
>JANQPU010000165.1 GCA_028285315.1 Acaryochloris sp. IP29b_bin.176 | reverse complement strand
TATTGTTAGATGAATTCTTCATAGCAATAGTCCCTATGGCTATCTTCACATTTGAAAATATTGTCCGTTGCCCTGGCCAAACTCATCATAGAAACATTTGTCGAGCGCTCCGTCTACTCGTGGTCGTGAAATGTTTGAGTACTGCTGCTCTTTTTCTCTCAGAGCGACGATATATCGTTTTCCCATGGGGTTATCCTAGAATGACATTGATGCATTCTAGGAAACATACCTGTCAGCCAGTTCTTGACTAAATACTAGTGAGAGAAAAATTAATCTGACGATATCGTCTCAGCCAATTTTGTTGATGCCCACTTTAGTGATGATCGTTACCATCCTCTTACTGGTTCTTAGCCACAGACTATGACAAATGTCATCGTAAAAGTCATGACATCAAGGCGATGTGTCTATAGAAGCTAATCCCTAGGATGGGCATAGTTAATGACCCATCAAAGCTATGAACAACCACACACGGCAGACTCTTGCTGCTGGGCTAGTGGGTGTTGTGATGGCCACAACACCCATGACAGCACTGGCCCAATCTGCCACTTCTCCCGCTGAATTTTTTCCAGTTTTGGAAAATGTCAACTTCAGTTCAGAACAGCAATCTCAATTAACTCAACTCCGCCAACAAACCCGCTCTCAGCTTGAGACGATTGTGTCTAGTGAGCAACGTCAGCGGTTCCGACAAGCCTTAACCCGAGGAGATGGCCTATGGGTTGCCATCTCAGTCATGCAACTCTCCCCTGACCAGAGAGGACAAGTCAGGCAAGTTTTGCGATCTAGTCGTCAGCAACTGGCCAGTATTGTTACCCCTACCCAACGTCAACAAATTCTGCAAAATCTTCGCCAGCAGTGGGGCAACGGCTCTTCTCGCTTTCAGCCCTAGTTCTGCTTAACTGAGATCTTGCACTAAGGTTTCAGTTTCTGCATTCGGCCCCCCGACCTCCCAATGCTGGTGCAAGATCTCAGTTGATTTATCCACCGATTAAGAGAAGGAATACACCCATGAAAACTGTACTGGTCTGTACCCTACTTGGATTGACTCTCTGTTTCAGTAACTCGATCGCGGCGGAAGCAAATCCGCACAGAAGTAGCGCCATCCGATTTTCGACCCCCAACACCCAGGCAGGATATACCGGGGGACGGCGCACCACCATTACTCGACCCAGCGGCACCTCCATCCACCGTCGACGTGGTTTTCAGACAGACGGACAAGGTAACGTCATTTATGGCGGCAGTGCCACAGGAACAACACCCGCAGGTCGTCCCTTTTACCGAACGACAACAGGAACTGGTAGCTATAACCCTGAAACTGGCTATACCGGACAGTCAACCACAACGATAAATGGCAAAATCTACAACAGTACTACTGAGAATGGCACAACGACAATCATTGGCCCTAATGGTGTGGTGCGATCACGCACCCGTATCCGCTAAACAAAACCCATGACTCTCAGTCAGCCCCTCATCCAAGAGGGGTTTTCTGTTGCGTGCAGATAGGTTATTTGGAGGTGACTTTAGGACGCTCTTGGGGGATGGGGACTGGCACTGCAAAACCCAATTTGGGTGAGAAGCGATGACTCAGCTTTTGGCCAAACATCCACACCGGCAAACTGAACAGTTGATAGGCATGAAACATGGTTGCAATGACGATGCTTTGTGCCAGGGGCACGCCCATGCCATTGAGGGAAAAGGCCAGCGCGGCTTCGTAGGTGCCGAGGTTAGCCATGGTCGTAGGCACTGTTAGCCCCAAATTCAGAATAAACAAACAGATAATGAGTTGGGGTAAAGACAGGACATGACCTTGAGCCGTACACAGCATTTGTAACAGCAGACATTCTGTAAACCAGTCTCCCAAATCCATGACCGCTGCATTGCGGATCTGGAGGGGATTGCGGATCACGGCCAGTCCAGACTTAAACTTGTGGAACCATTGACGCAGTTTTGGGAACCGTTGGCGCAAGTCTCGGACAATTGCCCGCAGGGCAACCCCGAGGAAAGGAATACCGATCAGCAAAATAATGCCTTTCTCCCACCAATCGACTTGGGGTAAACCGACGGAGACTTGCAACGCCGACAAGACCGCTAGGGCGACGAGGATGCCGACATCAAGCACTTTATCTACCAGGACAACGGCTGTGGCTTCAGCCGCATCAATTTTGCGACCCTTGTCATCTTTGTCCTTGCGCAGTAGGGCAATTTTAACCGCATGACCCGCTTGGCTGAGGACAAAATTGCCAATAAACTGGCCGGATATATAGGTATTGGCAGCTTGCGCCCAACTTACGCCAGCAGGTTGGGGGCAAAGTACCCATAAGCGAGTAATCTGAAAGGTCAGTTGGACAAAGGTAACCCCAAGCATCAGCAGTAGAGATTTGAGGCTAAACCGCTGAAACGCTTCTAGGAGATCGCGACCTTGAAGATTAATTTTTTGAAAGAGAAGAACGAGTCCAAGCCCAATGCAGAACAGCGAAAAGAGACGAACAAACGTTTTCCGTTGCCAAAGTTTCTTCATCGGTTTAAGGCGTGCCGGGGACTGGCAATATAAGTTGGATTCGGTACGAACATCTCTAAAAACTGCATAGTTAGTCTCTTTCACCCCTGAGAGGGCTTATGCCCTAGACAGAAGTTCTTTTGGCCACATCTAAATTCAACATCTGTTTTTATTCTTGGAATGGTTTACCTTGGCAATATCTTTACCCTAGCGTTCTTGGGCTTGTAACGGGATCAACCCACGGGTCAAACGGATAGTCAAGAGATAGATAAATGAGTGAAAAGGGATTCATCTTTATTGTTGTTTGCTGCATCCTCTCAACCGAGAGTAAAAATCATTTTTTACGGTGTGACTCATCAAGGGAAGTAGAGTTTTAGGGGCTCAATCCTGCCTATGTTTAGTCGTTATTATCCCTTGAGAGTGGGGATTTGTCTTGGACACCGAATCTGAGAAATACAATGAGGAATGATCAAGTTTTGGGCATTTTCCCCAAAACTTTGGATGATGGGTGCACAATCAACCAACACAAACTACCGATAGTATGGACAGCGAAAATGGCATTTCTGGATCGGATATGCAACAAAATTGACCGTCACAGTTGAACGGCAAATTCGTCTTCTTGAAGGAACTAGAGGGCCAACATTGCGTCTGACGAGGGACACGAGGCTACTGATTATGTACAAGAATACTTGAAGTCTAAAGCAACCCTAAACTAAAGTAATGTGATGCAGATCTGCCTACATCGTGATGCAAGTACTAGCGGGTTTATATGCTCAAATTTAGGATTTTGCTATTGCGGATTTTGACCCTATGACCCATCCTTCAACTTTAGTCGACTTAGTGCGAGAGCGATCGCAACACCAGTCTGACCTTACCGCCTATACTTTTTTGGCTGACGGCAAAAATGAATCCGGGACCCTTACTTATGCCACTTTGGATGTGCAAGCTCGTGCGATCGCAGCTGCCATTCAAGCCTTAACGGCCCGAGGTACCAATGTTTTAGTTGTCTATCCCTACGATGCTGGACTAGAATTTGTGGCGGCCTTTTTTGGCTGCCTCTATGCCGGGGTAGTGGCGGTTACCGATAATCCCCCGCGGAAACCCCAAGCAATTGCCAAACTCCAGATCCGTGCCAGAGCCTCGGAAGCCACTGTGCTGGTGTCTACGGCAGGATTTTTGGAGCATCTCAAAACACAGCTTAACAAGAATCCCGATTTAGCCCCGTATTTACATAAACTCACCTGGCTGGCAACGGATACCGTGCCCACAGATCAAGCCAACGCTTGGACACAGCCCGACTTAGCGGCCGATACCCTAGCCTTTCTCCAGTACACCTCGGGTTCCACTGGAGATCCGAAAGGGGTAATGGTTACCCATGGCAACATGCTCCATAACTCTAAGGTGATTTATGAGAGCTTTGGTCATTCAGACAATAGCCAGGGGGTAATTTGGCTACCTCTATTTCACGATATGGGCCTAGTAGGGGGCGTCCTCCAACCCCTCTATGGCGGCTTTCCGGTAACCCTGATGTCGCCGATTGCCCTAATCCAAAAACCGATTTTCTGGCTAGAAGCTGTCTCCAAGTATGGGGCGACCACTAGCGGCGGCCCCAACTTTGCCTATGATTTACTCTGTCAGAAGGTGAAGCCGCAGCAGCGAGACAAGCTGGATCTGAGCAAATGGGAAGTGGCTTTTTCCGGGGCAGAACCGATCAAGGCCGATACCCTAGATAAGTTTGTGGAGTTCTTTGCGCCCTGTGGCTTCCGCCGCGAAGCCTTTTATCCCTGCTATGGTATGGCCGAAACCACTTTATTTGTGTCGGGGGGACTCAAGTCAGAACCCCCGATTATCCGCCATCTCGATAGTGCAGCTCTAGCCGAAAACGAGGTGGTCCCCGTGGAACCGGAGTCTGACAAAGCCCAGGCGATTGTCGGCTGTGGCCGCATGTGGTTAGGAGATCAGGTTGCGATCGCAAATCCCGATACCTTGATCAAATGTGCCGACAACCAAGTGGGCGAAATTTGGGTGTCCGGGGCTGGCGTGGGTAAAGGCTATTGGCACAAATCCGAGGCCACAGCAAACACCTTTCAGGCCCACTTGGCTGATACAGGAGAAGGGCCATTCCTGCGCACCGGTGACTTAGGCTTTGTCCAGGATGGTGAAGTCTATATCACAGGCCGGATTAAAGACCTGATGATTATCTGGGGTCGTAACCAATATCCCCAGTTGATTGAGCAAACTGTTGAGCAATGCCACCCGGCCCTACGACCCAATCATGGTGCCGCCTTTTCCATTCCCCTGAATGGCGAGGAGCATCTGGTGATTGTCCATGAAGTGGAGCGAAACTTTTTTCGTCGCTTACCCGTCGAAGAAGTCATCGGCGCAATTCGTTTAGCCATTGCTGAAGACCATATGGCTGAAGTCTATGCCGTGTTACTCCTCAAACCCGGTGCTATTCCTAAAACCTCTAGCGGCAAGATCCAACGCCGTGCTTGTCGAACCAAATTCTTAGAAAACAGCTTTCAACCTGTTGCTGAGTGGACACAAGAAACCCAAGGCAACATCTCGGATTTGATGGCCCCAATGGCAGCGAATCAACCGTAATCTATCTTTTCTCTTATTGAATGTCGTGATCCTTGGCTCTGACCAAGGACAGATTGTCTACTCCAACCGCCAGTGCTATGAATGCTTTCAGTCAACACGATGGAAATTGGCAGGCCAAAAGTCGTCAACGCTTTCTAAAGCGAGCTGAGCAACTACTGCGACAGCTTGAAGGTC
This sequence comes from Acaryochloris sp. IP29b_bin.176, assembly GCA_028285315.1. GTDB lineage: Bacteria > Cyanobacteriota > Cyanobacteriia > Thermosynechococcales > Thermosynechococcaceae > Acaryochloris. The sequence continues at coordinate 4,616 of JANQPU010000165.1, read as the reverse complement.
TGATCGAGACCCACTCACTCGTGGGAAATACCCCTTTTATCGAGGCTCAGCAGTTCCCTTGGGTGAGGTTGCTAGAAAACAACTGGCAAATCATTGCTCAAGAACTGGAGGAAATTCTCCAATATCAGGATGAACTCCCTAATTTCCAAGATTTATCCCCGGATCAGTATTGTCTGACTCAAGACAATCGCTGGAAAACCTTTTTCTTCTATGCCTTTGGGGTAAAAGCGGCTCAAAACTGTGCTCGCTGTCCCCAAACCAGCCAGCTGATCGAATCTATATCGGGCATGAAAACAGCCTTCTTCTCGATCTTGCTGCCCCACAAACATATTCCTGAACATTGTGGGGTCTACAAGGGCGTGATTCGGTACCATCTGGCCCTGAAAGTGCCGCAACCTGAAACCCAATGTCGTCTGCGGGTGGGTGATCAAATTCGCCATTGGCAGCAGGGGCAAGGTTTAGTGTTTGATGATCGGTTTCCCCATGAAGTCTGGAACGATAGTGATGAAGTTCGGGTCGTATTGATTGTCGATGTGATGCGTCCCCTACAATTCCCCGTCTCGCTGCTCAACCAGACCCTTATTCGCTTAATTTCCTGGTCGCCCTTTGTCCAGGATGCTAAAAAACTTCAGAACCAGTGGGAACAACGTCTAAGCGTGATTATGAAATCCCACTAATCCCAATCTGATGTCTTACTCAGGCATCTGAGTTGCGGATTAATACAGTCAACACATTACTGGAGTAGAGTCCCGTGAAAGAATTTCTCGAAACTTTAATGCGCCAGCATATCGGGGGTTTGGTTTCGCGTTCCTCCCTCGTGGGCCACAACACCTTCTTTAATCCCAATATGTTTAGCTGGGTCCCTCTCTTGGAAAATAACTGGCAGGTGATCCGGCAGGAATTAGAGCATGTCCTTCAGTTCCAAGAGGCGCTGCCTAATTTTGAAGAATTGGTGGAATATGACCACGAACTCACCAAAGATACCCAATGGAAAATGTTTGCCTTCTATGCCTATGGGATCAAAGCGCAGAAGAATTGCGATCGCTGCCCGGAAACCACCCGGCTGATCGAACAAATCCCTGGGTTGAAAACGGCCTTTTTCTCGATCTTGCTCCCCCACCAGCGAATTCCGCCCCATCGGGGTCCCTATAACGGCGTCCTGCGCTATCATCTCGGGTTGATTGTGCCAGAGGCAACGGACCAATGCGGCATTCGCGTCGGCAAGGACATTCGCCATTGGCAAGAAGGCAAAAGCCTAGTGTTTGATGATTCTTTTGAGCATACCGCCTGGAACGGCACGGATAGTGTGCGCGTCGTCCTGTTTTTGGATGTGGTCAGACCCGTCAAATTCCCCATTTCTCTCTTGAACCAAGCTGTGATTCAGCTGTTTTCCTGGTCTCCTTACATTCAAGGGGCAGCTGCCAACCAAAAGAAATGGGATCAGCGTTTCGATGCTCTATTTGAGGCCAAAGCGTCCCAATAGCGTCGCGACTGATCATGGTGTACATTGGCTGGAGTGTTAATGCGCCCGATTGTTGATTTTTAAGCCCTAATTTATGAGTGCATTGAGCCAGTTTTACACCGATTTCAGAACCAAGAACCGTGAGGTAGCCCTCAAAGCAGGTGAAAATCTGTTGCGCCAATTAGAGCGCATCATTCGGTCTGCTTCCCTCGTGGGAAACTCTACGTTCTTCGATCCTTCACAGTTTGAATGGGTCAAAACCTTCGAGGATAATTGGCAGGTAATTCGCCAGGAATTAGATGAAATCCTCAAATATAGGGATGATTTACCTAATTTCCAAGATATTTCCCCCGATCAATACAACATTACCAATGATCAGCGCTGGAAAACCTTTTTCTTCTATGCCTACGGGGTAGCTGCAGAGCAAAACTGTCGTCTTTGCCCTGAAACGGCAAAGCTGTTGGCCAGTATTCCGGGGGTGAAAACTGCTTTTTTCTCGATTTTGCTGCCGCAAAAACAAATCCCTCCCCATCGGGGTCCCTTTAATGGCGTTCTACGCTACCATCTCGGGCTAATGGTTCCCAAAGCAGCTTCAAACTGCGGGATTCGCGTGGGGGATGATGTGCGCCATTGGCAAGAAGGCAAAAGTTTAGTCTTTGATGACTCCTTCGAACATGAAGCTTGGAACAATACCGATGAAGTCCGGGTGGTTCTCTTTGTCGATATCGTGCGTCCCCTAAAATTCCCCGCTTCTCTACTGAACCAGTTCATTATTCAATTGATTGCTTGGTCTCCCTATATCCGAGATGCCGAGGCCAATCAAAAGAAATGGGACCAGCGTTTACAAGGGCTGTTCCAATCGAAAACGAATTCATAATCCTGTGGTCAGGATGGAGTGTAACGTGGCTGAAACAATAAATTGGGACGCCCAGAGCGAGAAAATTTGTCCACCTAAGGTGGAAAGTTTGGTGGATTTGCTCCGCTATCGAGCCGCTCACCAGCCCGATCACAAAGGGTTTACCTTTTTGGTCGATGGTGAGGAAGAAACCCTCCACCTTACCTATGCGGAGCTAGATGCCAAGGCACGTGCGATCGCAGCTGCGTTACAGTCTGCCTGTCAACCAGGCGATCGGGCTGTATTGGTGTATCAGCCCGGATTAGAGTACGTGGCCGCTTTTTTTGGCTGTCTGTATGCCGGGGTGACGGCAGTTCCCATTTATCCGCCTCGCCCAAATCGCTCACTCATGCGTTTGCAGAGCGTCATCGCCGATTCCCAAGCCATTTTTGCCCTCACAACATCCCAAATTCTGTCGAAATTGGAACGACAGTTGATTGATGCAGTCGAACTTAAATCGCTTCGGTGGCTGGCCACGGATAGCCTCAGCGTCACTGAACCCCGCCAAGCCTGGCAAGAAATTCATCCTCAAGGGCAAGATCTGGCTTTTCTGCAATACACGTCTGGTTCGACCGCGACGCCCAAGGGCGTGATGATTACCCATCACAATCTTTTGCAGAACCTAGCGCTCATCCATCAATGCTTTGAGCATAGTGCTCAAAGCCAAGGGGTGATTTGGTTGCCGCCGTACCATGATATGGGACTGATTGGCGGGATTTTGCAGCCTTTATACGGGGGATTTCCCGTGGCCCTCATGTCCCCCTTCATGTTTTTCCAAAGCCCAATTCGCTGGCTGCAGGCGATTTCTCGGTATCAGGCGACTACCAGTGGTGGACCGAACTTTGCCTATGATCTATGTCTGCGCAAAGTGAAGCCGGAACAGCTCCAGGATCTAGATTTGAGTTCCTGGCTAGTGGCCTTCAATGGGGCGGAACCTATCAGTGCCCAAACCCTCGAAGACTTTGCCACCAAATTTGCCCCTTGTGGTTTTCGTTCAGAAGCTTTTTTTCCGTGCTATGGCTTAGCCGAAGCGACCCTAATCGTATCAGGTGGGCAGAGGAATGCCCAGCCCCTCTTGAAAACGGTTCAAGGCGCAGCCCTAGAACAGCATCAAGTTGTCTCTATGTTGCCAGGGGATGCTGATGCCCGAACGTTGGTGGGCTGTGGTACCGCCCTCCAAGGACAGGAAATCGTTATTGTCAATCCAGAAACCCTCTGTCAATGTCCAGCAGAAGAAGTGGGCGAAATTTGGGTGTCTGGAGACAGCATTGCCCAAGGCTATTGGCGGCAGTCAGAAGTATCTGCTGAAACGTTTCAGGCTTATTTAGCAGATACAGGGGTAGGCCCGTTTTTACGCACCGGAGACTACGGCTTTCTAGTGGGCTCCGAACTCTATGTAACTGGCCGTTTAAAGGATGTAATTATTATCCATGGTCGCAATCATTATCCCCAAGATATTGAGTGGACCGTGATTCAAAGTTATCCTGGCATCCGGCCCAATTGTACAGCCGCGTTTTCTATCTCTGAAAATGGCGAGGAGCGGCTCGTAGTAGTGGCAGAATTAGAGCGCAACTATATTAATCGCTATCAAAAGAATGGCAAAAAGCCATCCGCTCAGCAGCCTCAGCTCAGCAACTTTGTGCCTGCCACAACCCTAACCGCAGATTCAGAACCCAACGCCGTCGAAAAAGATATTCTTACGCAAATCCGGCGAGCGGTTGCCAAAGAGCACGACCTGCAAATTCATACCTTACTGCTGCTCAAACCAGGCAGTATTCCTAAAACCTCCAGCGGCAAGATTCAGCGATTTACTTGTAAAGCCAAATTTCTGGAGGGGGGCTTAGAGAGTGTGGCCAAGAGTGTCCCCCGCACTTGAAGGAAAATGGCAGATCTTGGAACTTTTGCAGGCAGCACGTCAGTCACACATTACACACTTGTTTTAAAAAGGAAGGCAACCCTGCATAGCACGAGCCTGCATTGACTTTAGCAACCTTGATCACAATCACCCGATATGGTCTGAGCTATAACATCATCAAGATAACGGTGGATAGAGATGCCTTGTGAAGGTATCTGTTGAACAGTAGTTGGAACATTATTTTGCATAATTTTCCAGAATGGGCCAATTGATTAATCTCTACATGCCACCTTGTTGGTGTTAAATAAATCTTTTATGATGAATCGAAGTTTTAACTTAAATTCACAATTCGGTTTAACCTGTTGTTTAAGCAATTAGAGTAAAAACAATATGCCAATCCAGGA
>JANQPU010000129.1 GCA_028285315.1 Acaryochloris sp. IP29b_bin.176 | reverse complement strand
AGAAAGCGTTAGCATCATTCTAGTGGAGGAAAATTTTTACCTAACATTACCCTCTTCAACTTGAATGGAACAACCTCCCTGAAACAGCTATTGAGCCTACATATATTACGCTGCTGCTTTGAGAGTGTTGATCAAGTTGAGATATTTCATTGTTGCAGCCTCGCTCGAAAACTGATGTAGCCACTTTGACACATCTCCTTGAGGCTGCTGTTCAAGAACCTCACCAATCGCTGTTGCCAAGGCTGCTGCATCCCCCACAGGAGTCAGTTTTCCATACTTGCCCCCTTGCAAAATTTCTCTCGGGCCACTTGGACAATCCGTTGAAATAACAGGTTTACCTAAGGCTAATGCCTCGATTAACACCGTTGGTAACCCTTCCCACGCAGATGACAGGGTAAATACCTTGGCGTGAGCCATATATGGATAGGGATTATCCACATAACCCATTAAATTGACATCTTCCTGCACACCGATTTCAGCAGTAAATTCCTTGAGCTTTTCCAGATCTGGCCCCCATCCCAAAATCACGAGTCGGCAGGCTATTCTCTGGCGAACCATTGCGAATGCCCGAATTAACGTAGGAAAATCTTTCTGAGGCTCAAGTTTACCCACACCAATGATGACGGGTGGTTCTTCTGGCTGGAACCAGGGATGATCGAGATCAGCATTTGCTTTTGCAAATAGATCAGGAGCAATAACAGGGTTATATATCGTCGTGATTGCCTTTGGATGTAGGCCACTGATTTCAGCTAACGAGGCCGTTGCACCTTGGGATACGGCGACGATACCATCAACCCAAGGATATAAGAGTCGAATTGTGAACGGAATGATTCTTTTTTTTCTGTTTTTGTTGTGCTTAAGAGAGTGAGTTAAGGTGTTGTGTTCTGTTGCAATGACAACTGTGTCTGTCTTCACGAGGCGTTTAGCCAGAATCGCAATTTCATTGGCAAAATGCATCCCTGCAATTAAGGCTTGCGGCTGTTTGTTTTTAAGATACTGGGCTAATTTCCAGATACTCGCAAGACTCCTAGAGGCATTGAGATCAACAACTGATATCTCAGGCGGGATTTTTTTGAGATGGGGACCCCATGCTTTCCCCACAACAAAATCAACCTTGCACCCACTCTTCACCAAACCATTGGCTAGATTGATCAGTACACGCTCGGCTCCGCCGCCACCGAAATAGATTAAAAAGAAAGAAATCGTTGTGGATTGATGAGACACAAGGCAATCTACTCCAGACAATATAGCTGTATCATTGAACAAATCCGTTGTTTATGGAGTAATATCCCACACATTTAGCGAATTTGACGGCTCGTTTTAAAGTTTGTCTCCTCTTATAAAATTGGCCGGGAAAAGCTACGATTTTGTAATCGCTTTAAATTCAATAAAAAAACAATGCAGAACAGTCAGAAGGCGTTAGGCATAACAGACGGCTTCGAGAAGACTAACCATCATTTACTCATCTTTGATCTGTCGATTCGAGGACATCATCCTAATTACATTTGCCATCTAATCCGATATTGGCAGACTCAGACTCACTTTCAGCTTCTCTCTATTGTCGTTTCGCCACGCTTTTTAACTGAGCATGCAGATGTTGTTCAGTTTGCTAAACAACAATCAAACCTGAATATTCAGTTTGTTGCCATTACCCATCAGCAAGAGTCTGCCTTAAAACCACGAAAGAAAGTGCTAGATCGTAACCTCCGCAATTTTCAAGAATGGAGGTTGTTTTGTGACTATGCCGGGAAGCTACGAGCGACTCATGGGCTAATTATGTATTTGGATACGTACTTCCTCTCGATAGCATGGTGGATAAAACCACCTTGCCCGTTTTCAGGGATTTATTTTCGACCCACTCTACACTATCGTCAATTGGGTGCTCAGCTATCATTCAGCTGGCATCAAAAATTGAATCAGGGTCGTGAAAGTATAACCCTAAACAAGGTGTTGCAGAACTCGCGGCTGACCACTTTATTCTGTTTAGATCCGCTTGCTGTTCCAGCTCTGCAACAGCGCCGCAGTCGGGCTGAGATTATACATTTGCCCGATCCCGTGGAGTATGTTCCTCCCCCACCTCAAGATTGTACGCTGAGAGATGATCTAGGGATTGAAGCTGAGAGAACCGTGTTTCTATTATTTGGGGCTATCGATGGCCGTAAGGGGATTCACCAAGTCCTTGATGCGATTCAAAATTTGTCGCCCAATTGGAGCCGTCGGCTCTGCCTTTTGCTTGTAGGCGAGTCTAAAATCCAGCAACAGTTGGAAGCGCGTATTACTGAAATTACGGATTCTCAGCCGGTACAAATTATCCGTAACTACCAGTTTGTTTCTGAAGAAGAGGTGTGGTCTTACTTTCGGATGTCCGATGTCATCCTAGCCACCTATCAAAAGCATGTGGGGATGAGTGGTATTTTATTGCTGGCTGCGGCTACTCAAAAGCCCGTTCTCAGTACTGACTTTGGTTTAATGGGAGCAATGGTGAAACAACATCAGTTAGGGCTATCGGTTGACTCTACTCAGCCAGGCCAGATTGGTGAAGGCATGGTGAAGTTGATGGGGGAATCTAGGAACGACTTCTTCAACCCAGACCAAATGAAAGCATGGGCACAACAAAATTCTGCTGAAAACTTTGCTCAGACTATTTTTGCTGGAATAGCCAACCACGCTTGACAGTCGACTTTTCCCTTGGAGTAGATAAGTAATTCTATGCCTATCATTTTTTTGATCTCTGCCTACATCCTGCTGTATCTCATCTATCGCCGAGATCATGATTGGCGCACTGCTGTTCTGCTATCAACCGTGTCTTGGGCTGTGAGTGCTACCGTTGTTGCCGAGTTTTTAAGCTTTTTATCTGCGCTAACAATGGAAGGATTACTGGTGGCCTGGGTTGTGATCAACCTTGGGCTCGGCTTCCTATATGTTCGCCGTTACCGGAAGTCTAGCCTCTCATCACGGCCTGAGCCACAAGCTCAACCCGTCACCCGCTTTCAACAAATTCTCCTGATAGGTGTTGTCTGTATCATTGTGGGGACAGGCATTACAGCTCTTCTCTCGCCGCCTAATAATTGGGATTCTATGACCTACCATTTGGGTCGGGTTATTCATTGGGCTCAGAACCAAAGTGTGGGGCATTATCCAACCCATATTCCTAGGCAACTTTATTCTGGGCCAGGTCCTGCGTTTGTAGTTGTTCAGTTGTTTATTTTGACGGGTGATTGGTTCCTCAACTTGGTGCAGTGGTTCAGTATGGTGGTCAGCCTGCTAGGGGTATCGTTAATTACAGAACGGTTGGGAGGGAATTTGCGATCGCAACTGATTGCCGTTGTAATCAGTGCCACCATTCCTATGGGGATATTGCAGTCTTCCAGTACTCAAACGGACTATGTTGTTTCCTTATGGTTGGTTTGCTTTGTCTATTTCTCCCTGACCACGATTCAGAATCGGATCAGTTGGACTTATGTTCCTGCCTTAGGGGCGAGTTTAGGCTTAGCCATCCTTACGAAACCGACTGCCTATTTGTATGGCTTTACTTTTGCCCTATGGCTCTTGTTTGTCGGCATTCGATATCTCCGCTGGAGAGTTTGGCAACCGTTAGGTTTGTCCTGTGGCATTATTGTGTTGCTAAATTTAGGACAATATTCACGCAACCTCAAAGTATTTGATTCTCTATTGGGTCCCACGGGACAAGACAGCGATTCATACGGCTTGACCATCCTGCTTTCCAACATTCTGCGAAATTTGGCCCTCCACCTGAGCACGCCTATTCGATCCATTAACCTGATCACTATTCGGATCGTGACGGCGATCCATCAAATTCTCGGGGTAGACCCTAGCGATCCCAGTATTACCTCTCCCCCAGGCCAAAAGTTTGATATACACAGCTTGGTCAACCATGAAGACTTGGCGGGTAACCCCCAACATTTGCTATTGATCCTTCTTTGCATTGTTGTGTTTGTACTGTTTAGGAAGCGTTTGAAAACTCGCGAACAATTATTGTGGGCCACCTATTTACTTTGTTGTTTGGTGGGATTCTTGCTCTTTTGTTTCCTCGTGATTTGGTCCCCTTGGCGTAGCCGAGTTCACCTGCCAGTTTTTGTATTGTTATCTCCATGGGTGGGGATGACCCTATCGGAATTGTTTAAAAAACCCATTGCCAATGCCATCACTGCAGGTTTACTAGCCATTTCCTTCTTTTGGGTACTTTGTAATGAAACCCGGCCGCTGGTGATCAATACTAAATTTGTCGAGGAGCGTAAAGTAGAGACTATCTTTAATCAATCAAGGACCAACCGTTACTTTAGTAGCCGACCCAAACTCGCCAAGCCCTTTTTAGCCACTGTGGATTATTTGGCTAGTCAATCCTGCAGCGATATTGGTTTGATTATTGGGGGAGATACTTGGGAATACCCCCTTTGGAAACTGGGGCGAGAACAGTCAAAGCGCCCCCTGCGGTTTGAACATCTTCAGGTGGATAACCCATCTTCGGCCCTTGCCTCACACCCCCCCCATCAAGACTTTGAAGCTTGCATGGTGATAACCATCAAGCCTGAATATCTTAAACAAACTGACTTCCAACTGGGTGATCGAAGTTACCGACAAACATGGGAGCAAGGAGACATAAAAATATATAGCAGGAGCTAGTTTTAGCCAACTGCATGCCAGAATAAGCACAGAGTCAGTTTAATTGCCAAGCACAGCCTATATTTAGCTGATTTATGACAAAACTCATCATCCAAATTCCTTGCTTTAACGAAGAAGAAACGCTTGGCATTACCCTCAATGCATTGCCGAAAGAATTGCCCGGTGTCGATTGTGTGGAATGGCTGATTATCAATGATGGCAGCATTGACAACACTGTGGAGGTTGCGCGGGCCCACGGTGTACATCATGTGGTGGATCTAGAACATAACCAAGGCTTGGCTAAAGCCTTTATGGCCGGGATTGAAGCCTGTTTAAAGGCAGGGGCCGATATCATTGTCAACACCGATGCCGATAATCAATATTGCGCAGATGATATTCCCAAGTTGATTACTCCCATCCTGGCTGGACAAGCCGAGGTGGTGGTGGGGGCTCGGCCCATTCAAAAAATTAAGCATTTTTCCCCTGCCAAGAAGTTCTTGCAAAAGTTGGGGAGCTGGGTGGTGCGAATTGCCAGTGGGACCAATATTTCTGATGCACCCAGCGGTTTTCGAGCCTTTAGTCGTAACGCAGCCCTGCGGATGAATGTGTTCAATGAATATACCTACACATTGGAAACCATCATTCAAGCGGGGCAGCACGGGATGGTGATTACCTCCGTCCCCATTCGCACGAATGATTATCTGCGACCCTCGCGTTTGGTCAAGAGTATCGCGTCCTATATTCAGCGATCTATTCTCACCATCCTGCGGATTTTTATGGCCTATCGGCCTTTGAAATTTTTTACGTTTCTCGGCAGTATCCCGTCGGTTTTGGGTTTACTCCTGTGGCTGCGGTGGCTGATCTTATACTTTCAAGATCCAACTCGTGCTCGGGCACCGAGTCTGATTATTTCGGCGGTGTTGATTTTGATTGGCTTCCAGCTCTATATGTTTGGCTTGTTGGCTGATTTATTAACGGTCAATCGTAAACTGTTGGAAGATATCCAGTTGCGGCAACGACGAGCTGACTTGGAGTCCCATAACAAAGGATGAATAAAGATCTTTTTGCCCAGATTGCCTTAGCCCAGATTCCCAAGATATTGACCTTACAGGATCGGAATCCCCATAGTCCGAACTATGGATGTTTCGATCGCAACTTTTGGCAGTACAAAATCATTGATTTTCCCAGCGGCATGTCCCAGGAGTTTGTCTGGCCCCTGGCCTTGGTCTATGCCCATCAACTACCCAACAATCAATATTACCAACAGGAATCGATTCGAAATTGGGTTGAAGCGGGGATTCTGTTTGCGGCTCGCAGTGCCCATAAAGATGGCTCATGCGATGATTATTTCCCGTTTGAGCGGGCGGGAGGGGCGGCAGCCTTTTCCCTACTGGCCTGTGTGGAAAGCTATACCCTATTGGGATTGCAGAATGAAGAAGCCCTTCGTTTTTTTGAACTGCGGGCAGACTGGCTCGCCCACCACCATGAAAGTGGCCGGTTGACCAATCACCAGGCACTGATTGTCCTTTGTTTGGAACAGGTCTCTCGGCTGCTGAAGACCTCTAAATGGGATCAGGCCAAGACAGAACGACTTAATCGCGTGTTTGAATGGCAAAATTCTGAGGGTTGGTTTCAAGAATACGAAGGGTGTGATCCGGGCTATCACACTTTAACGATTTCCTGTCTGGCCAGGATTTATGAACTCAACTCAACGGAACAGCTACAAACGGCCCTGAAAAAAGCAGTGGCCTTGGCATCGGAATTTGTCCATCCGGATGGATCCTATGGAGGAGAATATACCAGCCGGAACACCTACAACTTTTTCCCCCACGGGTTTGAACTGGTGGGGAAATGGTGGCCGGAAGCACTCAATATTAATGATCGGATATTGACAGGACTGGCCAAAGGCCTGGGATCCTGCTATGCCGACGACCATATTGTCGGCCATCACACGTGGAATTATCTCTTGGCCTGTCAGGATTTTGTCCCTGCTCGCCCTCCCCTAAAACCTCGCCCTCAGGGGCGGGTCTGGTTACCGGAAGCCCGAGTCCTGATTGATCGGCGAGGGGATACGGAGCTGTATTTAGCCCTGAATAAAGGCGGGGTATTTAAGTTCTTTCGCCAGGGACAGCTCGTGGCCTCGGATACCCATCTGTCTTTACAGGTGAAAGAGGGAAGCAAAGTTAAAAATGCGGTTGGCCATTTGGTAGGAGATTACCCCAGCACCCTCCAGGAGGATCAAATTACGGTTCAAGGGGCTCTGGGTTGGGCCAAACAAAAACAAATGACGCCCCTGAATCTGATGATTTTGCGGGTGGTCATGCTAACCGTGGGCCGATTCTTCCCCAACCTGATCCGCTCGTTGCTGCAAAAGATGTTGATCACGGGCAAAAACAGCACTGATTTTCAGTTCAAACGGAGTTTTAGCTGGCAAGCGGGACACTGGATGGTGACCGATGAATTGCAGTCCCCATCCTGGCAAAATGTGCTGTCGATGGGCCTCGGAGGCGACCAAACCTCCATTTATGTGGTGATGAGTCGGACCTTTCAAGTGGGACAGTTACAGCCCTGGCAGGACCTGACTCAGCATATCCGATCCTTAGGGACAGGAGAATCCTTTAAACTGGAGCGCAAACTTTGATATGAAACGGTACAAACGCCCCATTTCCATTGCCGTTAGTGTCCTCATTCTTTGCATTATTTACTCAAAGATTGACTTCCAGGGATTGATTGAAGTTTTTCGCAACTGTGATCTGATGTGGATGGTGATCAGTCTGGGAATGGTGGTGCCCCTAACGGGATTTACCTCCTGGCGGTTACAGCAGCTCATGCCGTCCGGTTCAGGAATGGGGGCAGGGGAGGCTAACAGATTGGTGTTGGCGGCTAGTACCCTGAATATGGTTCTCCCCTCCAAAATGGGAGATATCGCCAAAGCGTATTTTATTCGCGATCGCGGCTATCTCAGTGGAACTCTCTCAGTCTCCCTGGTAGTCTTTGAAAAGACCTGCGATATGCTGTCGCTGCTGTTCTGGTGTGCGTTTGGTCTGATTCTCTATCCCCAAAAGGACGCCTTTTTCTGGACGATGACCGCTGGGGTTGTGGCAGGGGTGACTTTAGGGTTGCTGTTATTAGGGTCTGCCCAATTTGCCCACCTATTCTTTGGCACCCTGAGAAAGATTACGCCCAAGGGGATTAGTCTGAAGTTTAAGAACCTGCAAGAGTCTTGGGAAGAAATGCAGCAACATTTCTGGCAAGATCGGGTTCAACTTGCCAAGGTCTCAGGTACCTCGATTTTTATCTGGTTTCTGCACATGGTGCAGATTTGGTTTTTTATTCTGGCATTGAAGGCCCAAGTACCTTTTATTATCAGCCTAGCCCTCTCTCCGCTAGCCATTCTGGCGGGATTATTGCCCCTGACGTTTGCGGGGGTTGGCACTCGCGATGCAGCCCTAATTGCTCTCTATGCCAATTACTTTGATGAACCCACGGGTGCGGCTTTAGGGCTTCTGTGTACTATGCGCTATTTTCTGCCTGCGATTGGTGGATTACCCTTTTTGCGAACCTATTTGGCAACCCTCAAAACACAACGAAAAGCTGCTGCGGATGGATAGGAAAATATTCTTGTGCCTTGGTGATGAAAGATTGTTCACTTTGAATTGAGGCCGTGAACGAAGCACTTCATAGACTTCATGGCAGGAGTGGCCCTCTACCGAATGAGCGAAGATGTGCGGTGGTTCTATCTTGGCTGCCAATGGTCTGCCTGTGGACTATCAGGTGTGTATGGCGACTGGAAGAACGAGTTTATCGGGTATATGAGCCTTCTCAATCGTGTTTAGTTATGCTCTGACATAAAACCGTTGAAGATGGCTACCTGATCCGAACTCAGGTTATAGAGCTTAATTTTGGTATGCGCTTGCGCCCAATAGTGAACGGCATTAATTTAGCTAGATTTCTGGCCTCATCAATACCTCGATGATGCGTATCGTCTAAGGACAAACCAACGGTTCACTTTGCCGCTAGCAGCCGGACTCATACCAAATCCGACTGGTTAAACCCCGAAACGATTTTTCCATAACATTCACTATCATTGTTCTGAAAACTTCCTGGTGTTTTAGGATATCGGGGGTATATAAGTCGGATTTGGTATCAGATAAAATGCGCAAGCGGAATGGGTTGGCCGACTGCCTAGCGGCTACGCGATAACATCTATCTCCCTGCTGTGTGTCCGCAACGATTAGGCCCATTAGACTCGCTCCACGTCATAGTAATGATTACGTCCTTCATCTACGTAGGTGTCCAATACGCGCAACTGGGTCTCTCGCAAGATACTGTCGTATCGTTCCCGTCCGAGGGAATGGCAATCATGACCTGTGTCTGGGAGGGAGACATGGAGACTATACCCCAGCACAGACAAGCTCCATCGCTCTCATCCCCCGTTGATATTCAGGTAGCTTATTGGTAGAGAGTTTCAT
>JANQPU010000123.1 GCA_028285315.1 Acaryochloris sp. IP29b_bin.176 | reverse complement strand
GCTTTTGGGCTGTTTCGTAGTTCATTGGCTATGGCACTGAAGAGAAAGAACATCAGGCCCAATACCATATCGCAAATTCAATTATGCAAGAGGTCTATTATTTGGGTTATTCTAAGTTGTCATGAATTGATGAAGAATTCTACTTTATCCCGCTCGTTAGAGATTGATCAATTACACTTATTCCCATTTCTTTGTTAAGAAAATATGGAATTCGCACTGAGGTTTACCCTATCTTGAAAGATAGTGCTTATAGATAAAGGTTTAACAATGGAAGCAGTCATGAACCGGGATAATTTCTTGGCGCAATATTCGTCTGGAAAACGGAACTTTGAGGGGATGAACTTGCGTGGTATTTCACTCAGTGAGGTGGACTTGAGTGCAGTCAATTTCCAAAATGCTTATCTAGCTGGGGCTGACTTAGAATCTGCAGATCTGGGAGATGCTAATCTGCAAGATTCTAACCTGAGAGGAGCAGACTTAGGGGGTGCCTTTTTGCAAAACACTAATCTGAAGGGGGCTGATCTGCGTGGGGCCAATCTGATGGGCGCGGATCTCAGAGAGGCTGATTTAGACGGTACGCAATTAGCGGCAGCAGATTACGATCGCAACACCCATTTCCCAACGGGGTTTCATCCCGAAACCGCGAAGATGCACCGGGTTCCTTAGATTGTTCTGTTTGCTATGTCAGGGAGCTTAGGTTAACGCTGATCTGGGATTAACTTAACCTGCTTATCGCTTAGAGCCAACCATTCAGGGGATGATATTTCAGCAAAGATCGCCACCTGCTTCAAAATAGCTCGGGTTAATGTTTAGAGTAATCATGCTTGCGGCTCCTTAGGCAAAGTCAGGATTCACGTACTAGACGGAAGCACAATCCATAGAATCGGAGAACCTTCAGCGTACCGATAACCCATAATCCCGGAACTGTTGGCAAACCCGTGCAACTAACTCAGGAGACGGCGGCTGGGTCTCTTGCAGACGATAGTCATACCCCAACTGCTCCCATTTGTAAGCCCCCATTTGGTGAAATGGTAGCACTTCCACCCATTCAATATTGGTAAGGGTTGCTACGAACTGAGCGAGGTTTGCCACATTCTCAACATTATCCGTGAGGTTAGGTACTAAAACAAATCGAATCCAGGTGGGTTTACCGATTTCACTCAGGTAGCGGGCTAGGCGGAATGTGGGTTCTCGTGAAACCTGTGTCACCTGGGTGAAACGCTGTGGATCATAGGATTTGAGATCTAAAAGCACCAAATCCGTATATTGCAGCACCTGCTGTGCGCTAGCTAGATCCGAATAGCCAGAGGTATCCAGGGCAGTGTGAATTCCTAACGTTTGGCACTGGTGCATTAGCTCAGCCACAAATTGAGGCTGAAGCAAGGGTTCGCCCCCACTAACCGTAACGCCACCCCCAGAAGCATCCATGTAAGAACGATAGTGTTGAATATCTGTAATTAAAGCCTCAACGGTAGTGGTCTGCCCGCCCTGGTGATCTCGACAATCTGGGTTATGGCAGTAGAGACATCGCAACGGACAGCCTTGAGTAAAGATAATAAATCGCAAGCCCGGACCATCGACACTACCACAGGTTTCCACAGAGTGGATCTCGCCTGTGAGCTGTAGTGGGTCGAAAATGGAACGGGAGGGAGAGGAGAGAGATGAGGTGAGCATAGTCGAGATTACTGCTACAGAAGTCTGAGATTGATTCAAAGGGAGATTACTCATCAATTAACGCTGCACCTATCTCCTCTCCACAAGACCTAACCTTCTAGGTGGGTGAAGGTTAGGCACTAGCATTGACCAGGACTTACCGGGTGACTGTCTGGGATTCGACCTGGGCGATGGCTAACCGAGTCTTTAACACTGTGTCCGGGTTAAGGCTGATGGAATCAATGCCTTCTTCCACCAAGAACTGAGCAAATTCAGGATAGTCACTCGGGGCTTGGCCACAGATGCCAATTTTACGGCCCTTCGCCTTAGCAGTCGCAATCACCTGACGGACCAGATTCTTCACTGCAGCGTTGCGCTCATCAAAGATATGGGCCACGAGAGCAGAATCGCGATCTAATCCCAAAGTGAGTTGAGTCAAGTCATTGGAGCCGATAGAGAAACCATCAAACACCTCGGAAAATTGCTCTGCCAGCACGACATTACTGGGCACTTCACACATCACATACACCTGAAGGTCGTTTTCACCCCGCTTCAGGCCATGCTTGGCCATTTCGTTGAGGACCTGCTGGCCTTCTTCTGGGGTTCGGCAGAAGGGAATCATCGGAATAACATTCCGCAACCCCATGTGATCGCGGACCCGCTTTAGAGCCTGACACTCCAGAGCATAGGCTTGAGAATAGTTAGGGTCGTAGTAGCGAGAGGCACCTCGCCAGCCAATCATGGGGTTTTCTTCTGTGGGCTCAAACTGGCGACCCCCGATCAAGTTAGCATATTCATTGCTCTTAAAGTCGGACATGCGGACAACGACTGGATTGGGATAGAAGGCGGCTGCGATCATACCCACACCCTGGGCTAATTTATCCACAAAGAAGTCAGGTTTGTGGTCGTAGTGGGACGTCAATTGAGCAATGGTCAGTTTGACGTCTACGTCAGTCAGCTCATCGTATCTCAGTAGTGCCAAGGGATGGATCTTAATCTGGTTAGCAATAATAAATTCCAGCCGAGCCAGACCAACTCCGTCGCAAGGGATCGCCGCTAGCCCAAAGGCTTCATCGGGATTGCCCACATTCATCAGGATTTGGGTGCGTGTGGGCGGTAATTCATCCAAGGCCGTTTCTTCCACGACAAAGGGCAAAAGCCCTGGATAAACCTGTCCCGTTTCACCCTCAGCACAGGAGATCGTTATGTCCTGACCCGTTTGTATGACTTCGGTGGCCGTGCCGCAACCCACAATTGCTGGAATTCCCATTTCACGGGCAATAATGGCAGCATGGCAAGTACGACCGCCCTGGTTTGTGACGATGGCACTCGCCTTTTTCATAATGGGTTCCCAGTCGGGGTCGGTGCGGTTGGTAACCAAGACCTCTCCCGCCTGGAATTCGGCGATCCCCTGAACTGAAGCAATCACTCGCGCCGCGCCTTGACCAATGCGATCGCCCACCGCTCGGCCTTCAATCAGTGACGTTGGTCGTGTATCCACGGTCATCCGATAGGATGACAGACGATTGGCGACCTTTTGAGACTGGACGGTTTCTGGACGGGCCTGGACAATAAATAACTCTCCCGTTTGTCCATCCTTGGCCCATTCAATATCCATGGGCGTGTCCATACCCCGGACCTGAGAATAGTGATCTTCGATAATGCAGGCCCAGCGTGCCAGCGTCAGAATTTCTTCGTCGTTGGCAGAAAATTTAGCCCGATCCGCTTCAGGAACAGCAATATTTTTGGTGAGTTTACTCCCCCCTACGTCATAGACCATTTTGATTTCTTTACTGCCCAGATGTTTGCTGAGAATAGGGCTTAATCCATCCTGAAGGGTGGGCTTGAACACCAGAAATTCATCGGGGTTCACGGCACCTTGGACCACATTCTCGCCCAGACCATAGGCAGAGGTCACTAAGGCGGCATTCTTAAATCCGGTTTCGGTATCGATGGAGAACATCACTCCCGAGGAGGCCAGATCAGAGCGCACCATCTTTTGTACACCCACCGACAAGGCCACCTGGAAATGGTCAAAGCCTTTGAGGGTGCGATAGGAAATAGCGCGATCCGTGAAGATGGATGCAAAGCACTTGTGGCAGGATTCTAAAACCTGCTTGACACCATGTACATTGAGATAGGTTTCCTGCTGTCCAGCAAAGCTAGCATCCGGTAGATCCTCCGCCGTTGCACTGGAACGCACCGCCACATCAACGTTGTAGTGATAGGCTTCAAGTTGTTGCCCGTCTTCATCCTTAGAGTCCTTGTCCTCGTTTACGTTACTGACGCCATACTGTTCGCATAGTTGACAATAAGCTGTGGAAATGGCCAATTCTAAATCTTTGGGGAAGGGGGTATGCAGGATTAGCGATCGCGCTTGCCGACCGCGCTGACGCAGATTATCCACATCCTCTACATTCAGATCAGCAAAAATCTCACGCAACTGCGCTTCAATCCCTGCTTGCGTGATGAAATAACGGTAGGCATAGGCTGTCGTGGCAAAGCCATTGGGCACATTCACCCCTAGGGGGACGAGATGCTGGATCATCTCACCCAGGGAGGCATTCTTGCCCCCCACTAGGGGAATATCAGCAATGCCCACTGCATCAAACCCTAGGATCAGGGCTTGATCACGCCTAGTTTCCGGGACAGGACGGGGTGCAGTATGAATCATAAGATCAATCTCCAGTAAGTCTCGAATAAACTCTCTCAGGTTTTACTCTCCCTCCCCCTGCCAGAGGAGGGGAGAGCATGCCCTAACGCAGGAGAGAACTGCGGCTGGCTAGAAATGGCTGTGGAAGGTCCGATTCACCACATCCATTTGCTGTTCTCGGGTGAGCTTGATAAAGTTCACGGCATAACCCGAAACGCGAATCGTCAGTTGAGGATACTTGTCCGGGTGATCGATGGCATCCAGTAATGTCTCACGGTTGAGAACATTGATATTGATATGCTGGCCCGTATTGTGAAAGTATCCGTCTAACAGACCCACCAGATTATGGCCTTGCTCCGTATCAACTTTGCCCAGCGCTTGCGGCACGATAGAAAAGGTATAGGAAATCCCATCTTGGGCATGTTGGTAAGGTAGCTGGGCCACCGACTCACAAGATGCGATCGCACCTTTGGTATCACGACCATGCATGGGATTTGCCCCAGGACCAAAGGGCTCTCCCGCCTTGCGGCCATCGGGCGTGCTGCCCGTTTTCTTGCCATAGACCACATTGGACGTAATTGTCAGAATCGATTGCGTCGGCACCGCATCCCGGTAGGTCTTGTGTTGGCGAACATGATTCATAAAGCGGCGGACCACATCGTGAGCGATACTATCCACCCGGTCGTCATTGTTCCCAAAGGCAGGGTAGTTGCCCTGCAACTCGTAGTCTACGGCCAGCCTAGCCTCATTCCGAATCACCTTAACTTCGGTATGCTTGATAGCCGAGAGAGAATCGGCCACTACCGATAACCCGGCAATGCCGCAGGCCATGGTTCGATAGACATCCCGATCATGGAGGGCCATTTCCAGACGCTCGTAGCAATATTTGTCATGCATATAGTGGATGACATTGAGGGTGTTGACGTAGAGCTTTGCTAACCAGCCCATGAGCACGTCAAACTTGGCCATCACCTCGTCATAGTCCAGAACCTCTCCCACAATCGGCGCATAGGCGGGCGCAATTTGTTCCCCAGACTTTTCATCTTTACCGCCATTAATGGCATATAGCAACGCCTTGGCCAGATTCACTCGGGCCCCAAAGAACTGCATTTGCTTGCCAATCCGCATGGCTGACACACAGCAGGCAATCCCATAGTCATCGCCATACTCAGCCCGCATTAAGTCATCGTTCTCATACTGAATCGAACTGGTGTCGATGGAGACCTGAGCACAGAACCGCTTGAAGTTCTCTGGGAGCTTCTCTGACCACAGGACAGTCAGATTTGGTTCTGGGGCAGGTCCCAGATTATAAAGCGTATGGAGGAAGCGGAAACTGGAGCGCGTCACCAGGGTGCGGCCGTCGAGTCCTATGCCACCGATGGACTCTGTGACCCAAACGGGATCACCGGAAAAGAGTTCGTTATAGGCCGGGGTGCGGAGAAACCGGACCATCCGCAGTTTCATCACAAAATGGTCAATCAATTCCTGGGCTTGCTCCTCCGTTAAGGTGCCCTGGCTGAGATCTCTCTGAATATAGATATCTAAAAACGTGGAAACCCGTCCTAGGGACATGGCAGCGCCATTTTGCTCTTTGATCGCACCTAGATAGCCAAAGTAGGTCCATTGCACGGCTTCTTGAGCCGTAGCAGCGGGTTGACTAATATCAAAGCCATACCCAGTGGCCATCGTTTGCAATTCCCGCAAGGCCCGAATCTGTTCTGAGAGTTCTTCCCGTCGCTGGATCACCCCTTCGTCCATGACATCAACTTCCAGAGACTGGAGCTGCTGTTGTTTCTCAGTAATCAGATAAGTAACGCCATATAAGGTGACTCGGCGATAATCCCCGATAATCCGACCCCGCCCATAGGCATCCGGTAAGCCAGTGATGATACCAGAGTGGCGAGCTAACCGCATCTCTTGGGTATAGGCGTCAAAAACCCCATCATTATGAGTTTTCCGATATTGAGTAAAAGTTTTCAGGGTATCGGGATTCAGCTCATAGCCATAGGCTTCTAGGGATTTCTGAACCACACGAATACCCCCCAAGGGCATGATGGCTCGCTTGAGGGGCTGATCGGTTTGTAAGCCGACAATTTGTTCTAGCTCTGGAGCGATGTAGCCCGGAGCATGAGCCGTAACCCCGGCTGGGACTTGGGTATCGGCATCTAGGATTCCCTGTTCTCGTTCCAACCCCATCAGGAAGGAGACTTTATCCCAAAGTAACTTGGTGCGATCGCTCGCCGCAGCTAAAAAAGTCGCATCTCCTAAATATGGGGTGTAATTTTTTTGGATAAAATCCTGGACATTCACTTCTTGAGTCCACGATCCGCACTGAAAATCGGTCCACTGTTTAAACATAAAGCAGGACCCTCCTGTTGATACAAATACC
The DNA here is from genome assembly GCA_028285315.1 of Acaryochloris sp. IP29b_bin.176. Taxonomy (GTDB): domain Bacteria; phylum Cyanobacteriota; class Cyanobacteriia; order Thermosynechococcales; family Thermosynechococcaceae; genus Acaryochloris. The sequence continues at coordinate 8,081 of JANQPU010000123.1, read as the reverse complement.
ATTAAGAGCAAATATGATTTAAATTCCTACCACTGCTAGTGTGAAATCTAGCGGGCTTCATCAATCGACCCTCGGCTCAAATATATAAAATCCTGCTCAGGATAATCGTATTAACTAAGACAAAATATCATTTTAAATATTTTCTTAATTAACAACTTCAGCGTTGTCAAATACTCCGCAAAAACAGTACTTTATATTGCCTTAATCCTGTCTTAACTTCTTGCGCACTTCTGAATTGGGATAGACCTCAGTCATCCATAGAAAGATAGCTATACTCTTCAATAGCTCAATTATAATAGCCAAAAACATTTGCGCTGAGGCGTTTCCCCCTTGTAACTGCATGAATGCTTCAGACAGGTCTATAGGATTGAATGGCAGTTAAAATTTCATTCATTGGATTTTTATGACGAAAAAATTTAAACAGATAAAATCGAGAATAAATTGACATAAGTCAATAGTTAACCTGGGGATCATTTGCGACTTATCTTCATTTGGGGTCAACGTGTATTTGGATTGACAGAAATCAATCCAAACAGTCATTACAATTTGGCAAATCTAAATTAACAAAAGCAAGACTCTGTTGAGACGCACCTCAGTTCTTCAATCTTAGAGGCACCCTGTCGGTGCAGCACCTCCCTTAACGACACCCATGGATGTGGTGCTGTTATTGAACTCAAAAGCCCCGCCATTGCCGAGGTTGCCTCACTCCTTGGCAAGACTGATTAAGATGGATATTCCATCCTCATCTATAGCCCTGCAATGAAGGCCCACAATGCTTATGAACTTGGTTGATCCAGCCCACGACATTCTGCGATACGACTACACCCCCCTACAACCTTTTTTTACCCCCCAACGCGTCGCTGTCATTGGAGCCACAGAAAAACCCGGTAGTGTAGGTCGAACCCTGCTTTGGAACCTCATTAGCAGCCCCTTTGGAGGTACTGTTTTTCCCATCAACCCCAAACGGCCTAGCATTTTAGGAATCAAAGCCTATACAGATATAGTATCGGTCCCTGAACCTGTCGATCTTGCCATTATTGCTATTCCTGCCCCCTTAGTACTCTCTGCTGTACAGCAATGTATCCAAGCTGGCGTCAAGGGAGCCATTATCATTTCTGCGGGGTTTAAGGAAATTGGTGAATCGGGTCAGCAGCTAGAACAGGATATTCTGCAGACGGCTCGTCAAGGTCACCTGCGAATTATCGGTCCGAATTGCCTGGGCCTGATGTGTCCACCCTATGGTTTAAATGCGACCTTTGCCCATACGATGGCTCGACCCGGAAATGTTGGCTTTCTGAGCCAAAGCGGAGCGTTATGTACCTCGATTTTGGACTGGAGCTTACGAGAGCATGTGGGGTTTAGTGCCTTTGTTTCCATTGGGTCCATGCTGGATATTAGTTGGGGAGACTTAATTTACCACCTTGGAGATGATCCCCAAACCCACAGCATTGTCATTTATATGGAATCGATTGGGGATGCACGTTCCTTCCTCTCGGCAGCGCGGGAAGTCGCCCTGAGTAAACCGATTATTGTGATTAAGGGCGGGCGAACTCAAGAAGCGGCCCAAGCCGCCGCCTCCCATACGGGGGCTCTAATGGGTAGCGATGATGTTTTAGACGCTGCCTTTCGTCGATGCGGTGTTCTGCGGGTGAACACCATTGATGAACTCTTCAATATGGCAGAGGTTTTGGCAAAACAGCCTCGTCCCCAGGGTAATCGGCTCACTATTGTCACCAATGCGGGAGGACCGGGTGTCTTAGCAACCGATACTTTAATTCGTGGCGGTGGACATCTGACACCGCTAGCCCCCGAAACCCACCAAGCTCTGGAGAGCTGTTTACCGTCGGCATGGAGTCACCATAATCCCATCGATATTTTGGGAGATGCTACGCCAGAGCGATATGCGCAAGCTCTTAAAATTGCGGCTCAGGATCCGGGGAGTGACGGACTGTTGGTCATTCTGACGCCTCAAGCCATGACCGATCCAGAACGGACTGCCCAAACCTTAATCCAGACCGCTCAAGGGATCTCCCATAAGCCTCTCCTGGCGAGTTGGATGGGAGGAGAAGGGGTGGCTGAAGGTGAAGCCTTGCTCAATCAAGCTGGACTCTTTACGCTGCCCTATCCAGATACGGCAGCCCAGGTGTTCAATTTAATGAGTCAGTATAGCTATCGCTTACGAGCCCTGTATGAAACCCCTGTCATCAAGGACTCTGAACATCTTGAGCGGAGGCAAATGGAGCAGATACTAGCGGCTGCTACAGCATGCGATCGCACGCTCCTCAGCGAATGGGAATCTAAACAATTCCTCCAGGCTTACGGTATTCCTACTGTTCCGACTCACTTTGCCCAAACATCAGAGCAGGCTGTAGAGTATGCCCAGTACATCGGTTATCCCGTTGTGCTCAAACTCCACTCCCATACCATCACCCATAAAACCGATGTCGGGGGGGTTCATCTGAACCTCCAAAACCCTACTGCTGTCCAAGCGGCTTTTGCCACGATCCAACACAATGTTCAGCCTTTTGGTGACCAGGCTTTTCTCGGCGTGACGGTCCAACCGATGTTAGATCAAGATGGCTATGAACTCATTCTCGGCAGTAGTCCCGATCCACAGTTTGGCCCTGTCATCCTCTTTGGGCTGGGAGGGCAGTTGGTCGAAGTCTTTCAAGACCGAGCGTTGGGATTACCACCACTCAATTCCACGTTAGCGCGACGTTTGATGGAACAAACCCAAATCTATCAAGCGTTGCAGGGAGTGAGGGGTCACCAATCCGTTGATTTGGCCCAACTTGAGCAGCTATTAGTGAGGTTTAGCCACCTTATCGTTGAGTATCCCCAAATCAAGGAAATCGATATCAATCCCCTCTTGGTCTCCGAACAGCAGATCGTGGCTTTAGATGCACGCGTGATTCTCTATCCTCACACCGAAAAGCAGCCAGTTAGAACTGCTATTCGACCCTATCCGTCTCAATATGTATACCCTTGGACGATGGGCAATGGTTGGCCCGTGACGATTCGGCCGATCCGTCCTGAAGATGAGCCCCTCATTGTTCAGTTTCACCAGAATCTCTCAGAGGAAAGTGTGTATTTCCGTTACTTTCATCTGATGAAGTTGCAAACTCGTGTGGCCCATGACCGACTCATGCGCATCTGTTTTGTTGATTATGACCGTGAAATTGCTTTGGTTGCTGAGTATGAAGATCCCCAAACCCGAGACCACCAGATTTTAGGTGTGGCTCGTTTGAGCAAGCTGTACGGGACTCAAACGGCTGAATTTGGCATGCTGGTCCACGATCACTATCAAGGGCAAGGATTAGGTACAGAACTGCTGACATCACTCATCCAGGTGGGGAGAGCAGAAGGATTATCGGCAATTAAGGCAGATATTTTGCCAGAAAATCGAGCTATGCAGCATATCTGCAAAAAACTAGGGTTTCAACTTCAACGTCAATCTGATGCGGTTGAAGCTATCTATACAACCTTGCCAGCTCCGATACGAGCCGTCTGAAAGCGATCGACAAGCCCTAACTTTCCTCGCCCTGGAGTTCTGGAAGAGTTTAGATTATAAATAGATAAAAATCAATCACAAATTAGTTGAAATTCTAGAAAAGTCTATCTATAATGGAGATGCTTGCACCGACCACAAATACACATCTCTTACGTGAACTCCATTCAGCGCACTTATAACTAAGTGCGCTTTTACTTATTGATATAAGCGATTGCTTAATCCTCCCTAACATCCTCGTAACAGAACATGACGTTCTGCTTCTCAAGTTAAAGGATTGCTGGTAGTTTAGCGATCAGATTCTTAAGCGTTTGAACGGTCTGGGAGGCATGGCCTCTTCCTCAGCATGGAGTTTGCTGTTGTGCCTGCATACGCTTGATCCTTCACCCTAACCTGAAAAACAGCTATTCATATCGTCTATAGCCATGAAACAAGGCCTCCCCAGTCAACATTTCCAGTCTCTTCGCCAACACTCTCCTCAGCGACCTTATAGGGGGCTAGGTCGATCAAAGATCATTGCTACCCTTACTGTTCTGTTTACAGTTTTGGGGACACAGCTGGCTGCCGCAGAATCAGTCTGGGAAAAAGTGAAGCGCACGGGCACCTTAACTGCAGGGACTAGCCAAGAAGCATTACCCTTTGCTTTTGCCAATGATCAGGGAGAACTGCAAGGCTACTCCATTGATATGCTGAAGCTGATCAAAGCTCAGTTAACAAAGGAGTTGGGACGCGATGTTCAGCTCCAGCTTGTGGCTCTCAATCCCGAAGAGCGTATTCCCAAACTGGTTCAAGGTGAAGTGGACATTGTCTGTGACGCCAGTAGTTATACCTGGGAGCGAGATAAGAAAGTTGACTTCTCAGTCAGCTATGGTCTGACGGGCACTCGCTTGTTAGTGAAACAGCAAAATGAAGTTTGGGAAGCGGCTGACCTTGCGAACAAGAAAATTGCGGCTGTTGCCGCCACGACTAATGAAATCGCTATCCGTCGTGCTCAGCCCCAAGCACAAGTCGTGATTGTTAAAAATCATGCTGAAGGATACGATGCCCTCCAGAAAGGAACCGTTGATGCCTTTGCTGCTGATGGGATCTTGCTGGATGGTTGGCTCCAAAATGCTAAAAACCCCAGCGAGTTTAATGTCATAGGGTATTTCTCCAAAGAGGGAATTGCCTGCATGATGCCTGAGAATAACTCTAAGTTCGCGGATCAGGTGAACTATTCCTTAGTGCGCTTTATGCAAGGGTATTTGCAAGAAAAAGATCCCTATGTGGCTATTTTCGATCGCTGGTTTGGTACACAGGCCAAAGTCCCACTCACTCAGGATTTAAGAGCCTTAGTACTGGAAGCCATGCAGCTCGTGGTTGACTTTAAGGAAGAGATTCCTGATAGCGATCTCTAACAGGGACTGACTTGCACAAGTAGATATTCATCAACAGCGAACTAGTCTATCTTTTTGTTGAGAGGGCAATGGCAATCTTCCTGCTGCAGCCATTGTTGCCCCACTTGATATAACGCAGCCAAAACTGGCTGAATTTGTCGCCCCTTGTCGGCGATGGAATATTCCACATGCAAAGGTACCTCAGCAAACACCTGCCGTTCGACTAGACCATGTTGCTCTAAGTCACGCAGACGAACCATGAGGGTTTTAGTACTGATGCCGGAAAGTGCAGATTGTAGGTGATGGGTTCGTTGGGTGCCGCTAAATAGCTCTCGCAGGATGAGAATAGACCACTTTCCGCCAATCCTATCCAGCGTGTATTCAATCGGGCAATAGGAGTTTAGTCAGTCTTGTGGCTCACCCATAGTTCACCCCAATGGAGCTATACTTCTATCCTGACGGTTCTGAGGGGTACGTCAAGGGATTGGCGCAGGATAATCCAAAATTTAAGGATTCGTTCAGAAGTAGATCAGATGTAAACCTGATCCTAGCTTTTTACTTTTGGTGACTAGGGAGGGCTTGGGTGCCTATCTTGTCGCTCCATGAGGGATCAGGCAGTATGCAATCAATAGCTATAGGGAAAGTTTAGCGATGGTGCGGCGGCTGGTTGGTGCTCTCGTCCATCTGCTCATCATGGAAGCTTTAGGGAGAAATGAGAAAATGTAAGCCAACCTCAGCCCCCATAGCCCCAAACTGATCCCAGAAGCTTAGAAGTCTGAGTCTTGTTGTTGCACTCTCATTCTGGTGACAAGTCTGGGGCGACTGCACAAAGGTATAGTCGCCCCAGACTTACTCAAGATGGGCTGTTGTGATGGGCTAAAACGTTTGATGCTCGTGCAGTTAAAACATGTGTTTCATCTAGAGGGTAAGCGTCGAGACTGGTCTGGTGAGCAACAACGATACCCTCTACTCCGGGAGACAACCTAATGACAATACAAACACCAATAAAAGTGGATCCCTTACTATCTCTGATGGAAATTCCACCTGGCTATTTGAATGTTATGGGGTATGTAGATGAATCGGAAGTGAATGGCCCAGGCTGTCGAGCAGTAGTGTGGTTGCAAGGGTGTCATCGTCATTGTCCAGGTTGTTTTAACCCTGCGTCATGGTCTTTTGAGATCAATGAGTTGATCTCAGTGGATCATTTGTTTCAAGCAATCGTCAGGAACTCCAAGAATGAAGGGGTGACCTTTTCTGGAGGAGAACCCTTTTGGCAAGCGCCAGCGCTAGCGTTGTTGGCACAGCGAATTAAATCAGTGGGTTTGAGTACGATGGCTTTTACTGGTTTTACCTTAGAGCGGTTGCAAGCGCCCTATGCTCCTGCTGGGGCTCAAGCCTTGCTCAATCAGTTAGATCTGTTGGTGGATGGTCCCTATATGGAGACAAAAGCGATTCACACCCCAGATTCTCCAGTCTCTTCCCAGAATCAGCGGGTCCATATTTTAAATCCAGACTTCGACGCTCGCATCACCTGGGCGAGTGATCAGCTTGAAGTCCATATCCTTAAAGATGGCAGCCGGATTGTCACAGGCTATCAGGGCAAAGTGGACGCCCCAGAACGGGCATAAAGAAGCTGCGCTGATGCTGTAATTTCAGTTTTTTTACGATAGCTATGATGGTGGAGATGAAGTTTGCAGTTTCCTCGCTACATTTGTGAGTACTTTTCTTGATCTCACGCAGTTGTCAGCCGCATCCCTCGCGCAATTAGATCAAGCCCAGCATGCCCGCCAGAAAGCCGCCAATCACCTTGAAGCCATGGCAGAGAACCTATCCGCCGCCGAAATGGAAGGGTCCACCGCCTCAGGACAGTTAAGCTTGACCACACAAGTGGAACCGCTTCGGGGTGTTGCAGGCAATCTTCAGCAAGGGATCTTTCGATTGGTAGTGTTAGGCGATCTAAAGCGGGGGAAAAGCACGCTCCTCAATGCCCGATTGGGAGAAAGATTATTACCCAGTGATGTCAACCCTTGTACGGCTGTGTTGACGGTGCTCAAGTATGGCCTCCAAAAGCAAGTCACCATCCACCATCTTGACGATATGCCCCCTGAAAAGATTGCTTTAGAGGACTTTAAGCAGATTTACACCATTGGTCCTTAGAAGCCAAAGCGTTGGCTTCTAAGGACCAAGCTGCGTTTCCCAATGTGAGCCATGCCGAGATTGAATACCCCATTCCCTTGTTACAACAAGGTCTAGAGCTGATCGATACCCCAGGATTGAATGATACAGAAGCCCGCAATCAGCTCGTCTTCAATTTTTTGCAAGATTGCCATGCAGTGCTGTTTGTCATGGATGCCACCCAGCCCTGTACCTTAGATGAGCGCCGATACTTGCAAAATACCCTGAAGGATCGAGGTATCACGATCTTTTTCTTGATTAATGCTTGGGATAAAGTTCGCAGTAATTTAATCAATCTGGATGATAGTGAGGCTCTCGTATCAGCAGAAGCTAGACTCCGAGAAGTTTTTCAAACTCATTTGGCAGACTATTGCCCGAATCAATATGAGCAGCGGGTGTTTGAAGTTTCGGGACTGCAAGCGTTGCGATCGCAACTTCAAAATGACCCCGAGGTACTCACCCAGTCAGGCGTCCCAGCCTTTTTAGACCATCTGTTCGAATTTCTTTCCAAAAATCGAATCCAGTCAGAACTAGACTATGCTCTCCACAAAGCTCAAATGACTCATAAGCAGGTGTGGGCAGCGGTTTCCCGGTGGTTACCTTTACTCAATGAAGACCTCGATCTTCTCAAGCAAAAGCTGGCCTCCGTCCAGTTCGATTTTGAGCAACTGCAGTCCATTCGGGATGACTTTCAAACTAAAATTCGCCAAACCCGCGATCGCGAAGCCCAGGCCACTGCGGATTCCTTTAAAACCTACATCCTTAATCTAGAGACCACCTTTGACGCTGATTTTGTCGCGGCCCAACCCGATTTAGACTTTCTAGAGTTTCTCGACAAGAACAATCGGGCCATGTTTTACACCTCTTTTAAGCGAGCCTTCGAGCGCTACATGAATGATCGGTTAGCCGCTTGGGAATTTATCGCTAATACCAATTCGCGTCTTAAACTGTAATTCTCATGTGAGGGAAATTAGTCATGGAGGTCAACTTCTCTGGCAAGTCCATGAGTTCTTTGAGTCCCT
>JANQPU010000107.1 GCA_028285315.1 Acaryochloris sp. IP29b_bin.176 | reverse complement strand
TATTGCTGAAAGTTGGTTGGGGACCAGGCATAGGGGGTATCAGCTGATATCTTTGGTGTTGATACCAATCGTCCACAAGCACAAAAATGATGGTCAGTGGGGTTGGGGCGTCTACCAGGTTCATCGGGGGACCTCAAACTTAGGTAGGTTACCTGAATCTTGAGGCCTCCTCGCATTATGTCAACTCACATAATGCGTATTATATATCTGAGAGCTGATTTATTAAGTCGCTGAAACCCTCTAAAAACAAGAATCCAAGAAATCAGTTTAATCGGACTTACAGCTGTCATAGTCATCGCCGCACAGGGGATGTAGGCGTTTTAAGATTTACTTTAGAAATCAGCTCTGAAGGAAAGTATAGAACTTACTCATAGACAGCTACAAGATATACTCACATCCATATATGACCATAACTATTTGAAAGCTGTGACGAACCACTTCTTGCCTTCAAGAGAGTAACTTACCTAATATATTTATGCCATTTGCCTATTTCATCTTTAAGTAAACTCTTCCTACTCATCTTGGGAGATCAACCCTAAAATGGCAACCAGAATATTTAAGCTTTGATATCGTTATTAATGTCCAATCATCTTGCGATGTTTAATCTTCCAAACGGTTAATCAAGACTTTAAGTTCTTCAGCTAATTCTTGGCTCGTAATTTTGTGTTCCGTTTCACTGGTATCATCCATAAACATATTGCCCTTACCGGTCAGTAGCCAATCAATTGACACCTGATAATAGGTATTGAGCAGAATTAGAAAATCGATATTTAGCAAATAATCGCCACATTCACAGCCAGACCACTGCCTGACCGAGATTGAAAGATTCTTGGCGATCTGAACTTGAGACAACCCAAGATGGGCTCTTAGTTGCTTCATCCGTCTGCCAATTTTTTGGGCTGCAATATTAATGATCAGTTGATCTTTTTTCCCGAGTTGCTTGCGAGGCATAGCAGAGTGGCAGATTAATTCTCATAAATATTGAAGATATCGAAAATTACTAAAATGATAATCATCTAATCTTCAAAAAGAAGAAAAAAATGGATATTTAGACGAAAAAATAATGCCCAAATATTTTTCAACAAGAATATTTTAGACGTAATTCCCAAACAAGTTCTATGTAGGAATACGGATCCTTTTCCTGCTTCAGCTCTACTAGACAGCTAGATTGTATCCGTGAAAATACTGAGTTAGTCAAGCATGATTGATGCAAATTGTATGCAACTCAGTATTTTCACGGATACAATAGTTTTAACAGTTATCTAATGACATATGTGGTTATTGCACAGGAAGCAATCGCCCATGGAATAGTGAGGTGCTTAGTGCCTTATTTAGGGGAACACTATACCTTTAGTGTTTAGCTAACTTTTTTCTTTGGTGTCGTAAGCGATTTTTCTATCTTACGACTAGAAAAAGACGTGCATTAAAGAAAATATTATCTAGTTGCAATTTAGACATGGTAATGGACTCAATTCAATACAAGCGATCTACCCAAGGGTGTCAAGCCAGACGAAGAGCAGAATTAAGGCATACCAAGCTTCAAACTGTCTCTACGACGAAGAGTAGTGTTCTCGAATCTTTCTATAAGGCCCAACTGGACTTAGCAGTCAAAGGGGTGTTGTTTGAAAGCTTATATCCTCTCAGTCGGGATGAGATTGCAGAACGAATGACATGGTTAATGGCAGATACCAAGCACGGCAAAATTAACCGCGTGTTCGCATCACTTCAGCGATTGATCACAAACAAGCTTGTTGCAGCCACTCGTGTTGTTGATCAGGGTAAGGAGGTGACCAAATATCTACTCAACCTCCCCGATGAAGAGCTGCAACAAGAGCGAGCCGCTAGGGTTAGGATGCAACAACTGCAATGTAATGAATAGAACTCTTTGCGGTGGTTGGGGCAGAAGGACTTACTTTACGTGCTAAAGCACAAAAGAGGAGGGATTGATAAACAATCCCTCCTCTTTTGTGTCACATACTCGCAACAGAGAATCATATAGAAAGCTCAAGATCAATCGTTAACGGGTGCCATTAACTTCGGAAAGTTTCTATTCCTATCATTACTGTCGTCAAGAATGTGTCTTGACTGATGCATCAAGAGAATGATGGATAGAATGCACGCAGCTCTAACTACCGTTTATGGTCAGCTTGATAATAGACTTTTTCTCCATGATCGGGAACATATCGACAATCCCGCAGGGCAATCCATAAACTTTTCCAAATTGGATCCGAGGATTTCCGATAGTACTCACCTAAAACAGGTTTAATGGCCTCTGTTGCAGTGAGCAAGTGATAGTGGGGCATTCCTAGGAAAATATGGTGAGCGACATGGGTGCCAATATTGTGGTGAATAGGATTGATAAAACCATAGTCATGATCGATGGTGGACAATGCTCCCTTGAGAAAATACCAGTTTTCATTAGGATACCAAGGAATACTGGGGACCGTGTGGTGTAGCAAGGTTACAACATCTAGCCAAATCACAAAAACGATATAAGGGCCAAGATAGTATTTCACCAAAAACCACCAGCCGTTGGTGTAGGTTAGCACGGCTAGGAATGCAACCATTGCGCCCCACAAAATCGTACTAGTTATTACATCCCATTTCTCTGAAGGCTTGAATAATGGGCTGCTGGGTAAAAAGTGAGATCCTTTCCGACCTGGTGTGCGCTTGAACAGATAGATGGGATAAGCCAATAAGGTGAAATAAAAACGGACAAATTTGACATCTTTAGGCATCTCCCGATATTCGGTTTCAGTAGGCGGGTACCAACTTTCATCTGTATTAATATTGCCAGTGTTGGCATGGTGAGTACGGTGACTGATTCGCCATCCATGGAAGGGGACCAAGATGGGTGTGTGGCTGAGATGCCCTACCAGATTGTTTAACCACTTATATCGGGAAAAGGAACGGTGACCACAGTCGTGACCTACGACAAATAAGGCCCAAAACATCGTGCCTTGAGCTAACCAGAAAATCGGCCAAAACCAAATTGCATTGATTTGATGGGCAATGGCGTATAAACCCGCGATAATACCGATATCTAAGAAGAAATAAGAGAGAGATCTCCAAGTTGAGGGCTCAAAGCAATAGGGGGGGATGGCTGCCCTGATATCTTGAAGGGTAAAGGGTAATTCTCTAGACCCGGAGACAGCGGAATCCCTGGTCTCAACATCGATAGAGTTTTGCACGAAGTATGAATGTTTCCTTAAGCTGTAGTGACCGAGTCTCATTCTATCTCTTAACAAGTCGTAATTAAAGTCAAGCAATTACTCCATAAAAGGTTTACAGATTGAAATATTATTAAATTCTTAAATTCAGCACAATCTTTCTTCATGCTGATAAAGCAAGGATCTGGGGGTGATTAGGGTCAGTCCATTGGAAAGCAGAGCCTATTAATATCAAGTTCGTTATGATTTATTTTGACTTCTTGATATTGGATAATTTTTTCCACTGGATTTAGCTAAGTCAGCACTTTGCAAATTACTCCTCTGACGTCATTTCAGAATCTACTGCTGCCATGAATATTAATCAGAACCTCTGTGAAAAGCGCTTGCAGACCCAAGGACACTACTGGAAATTTCTGAGTGTGAGCAGCATCCTTCTCGTGATCATCAGTGGATGCAGTTCGCAAGACTCTGAATCTACCCTCAAATCAAAAACACAATCCAACAATCCTGAAACGGTGAACTCTCCATCCCCTCTCAATGCAACACCAACGAAACTCAAACTAACCGTAGCCTCGCCAGAAGCATTGCGAGTTAAGCAGGGAGATTTAATTGTCAAAGGGCAAATTTTAGTTGACCGCTCTGCTGCCCGCCAGAAAATTGTGGCTCGCCGCCAAAAGGTTCAGCAGGAAGTCGCTCTACTAGCGGCTACTGAAGAGATTCCTGTTGCTCCAACAAGTACAGACGCAGCAGCAGCCCAAGTCCAACAGGCCCGGGAACGAGTTCGCTCAGCTGATGCTGCCATCAAAGATTATCTTGCCAAATCCCCCTATACTGATGTTGCGCGCCAAACGCTTCCGCTCCCGGAGGAGGAAAAGCAGTTAGCTCAATTGCAATTTGCCAAAACAACGGCTCAAGCCCAGTTAGAACAGACCATTTCCCAACTGAATTCTGTAAAAGCTGCTCAACAGTCGCAGCAAAGGGGGCAAGCTACTGCTTCTAGCAAGAAAAAGCAACTTTTAAATGAGCTGAAAACGATTGAGGCCCAACTACAGGCGTTTCAGGATATTCTGTCTCCCCATGATGCGATTGTGCAGAAGGTTGATTGGCAACAGAAAGGAAAGAACGGTACGACGGTAGAATTAGCGCTGGCCGTCCATTCGCTTTCTGATCCGATTCCACCTCTACCCGATACCACTAGTGATCCTTTATTGTCGGTTCCTGGTAGTAGTCCGGCTCCGCCTACTAGTGGACAACCGTTTCCCAGTCTGCCTACTAATCCTGCAGCTCCCCTGACACCTCCCACCTCTACAGTGCCTCAAACCTCAACTCCAGTTCAAATCCCTCCTACATCTCAGAAGCCTTAAAGGGTTGATGTTTGCAACAGGAAAATTTCCCTGCAAGACAGATATGGCGGTTCTGACTTGAATGTGCTAGGGTCGATGACCGGACCAAAGGCGTGCGGTAAGGCAACGGTTCAGATTCTGGATATCTGACTGGCGCATTAAAGCTGAAAATTGCTGTTTTGTGTACCGCTAAGCACACGACGTTGATCCACCCTTTCTTGATTAGCTCAGGGGGAGAGCACCGAGGCGCCATCTCGGGGGTCGTGGGTTCAAATCCTACATCGAGAAAACTGGAAGTTAGCCCAACTGGTAGAGGCATCAGACTCATAATCTGACGGACACAGGTTCAAATCCTGTACTTTCAACCCCCCCAGCCCTGGGTATGGGCATCTCGTTTGGGACGAGTGATTTCATTGGGTACGGGAGCAATCCCAAGGTGGTTCGAATCCGCTGTAGAAGCACCCGGTTGTTGGCGTCTCGTTGTGTTTGTCACTGGGTGATGAGCACAGCAACAGCCAAAGGCCAGCGCGATCGCAGTTGATGATCGGCTTGAGTAGGTTCCTTTGCGGCGCAACTTCTGAGGGGAAACCCCAGCGGCTGCCCCGGCAAACGGCCTATTTGTTGGAGGCTGGACCAACGCTTAACCTTCGGGTTGAGTGACGATTCAACTCCAACTTAGTCCAGCCGGTCACGGGCGATTGCCCGCACTGTAACTGTTGATGCCAGCAACCCAGGGTGCCTTGAGATGTGAGGACACATCTGCGTGAAGAAGAAGGAAATAGAAATGTTTAAGTCGTTTTACATCAAGCCCCATGAGCGGGGCATGTTGTTCTATCGCAGTCAGTTTGAGATGTTTTTGCTGCCAGGCACCCACCGCCGCATGGGGTGGCATTGGCATGTGAAGACCTTTGATTTAAATCAGCCCCAAGCCCAGATCGACCATTTGGAGCTGTTGTTGCAAACCCATGCCCACAGCATGAATGAGTATTTTACGGTGGTACGCACGGCCCATAATCAAGCTGCCTTAGTGCGATTAGGGCAACAATGGTGCACGATTGGCCCCAATCAACTGCAAGCCTTTTGGCGCGGCTTTATTGAGGTAGAAGCGCACCTGTTTAACCTGGATGAGGGAATTGAGCTGCCATCTCAGTTTGTCCAGCGCTTACGGGATGTGACGCTGCCCGATCTGCATCGAGTTCAAATTCCTGAGTCGCAGTTGGGCATGCTGTATGAGCAGGATAATTTTATCCGGCCTCTAGCTCCTGGAGAGTATGGGTTTTGGACTTGCGATCGTAAGGTCAGTATCACCCGCTACAATCGCACTCGTCCCGATCCAGACTTGGCCTTTGAGGAGGTGCTGATCGAACAGCATCCCGATTTTGTGGCCAGTCACTGTGAATCAGTACAATTGGGTAACCAGGACGTTGCCATTGTGCGGTATAAGGGCAAGGTGATTACGATTTTGCCGCCCTGTAGCCGCAAGCTGTTCTGGCAAGGGGTTGCTGTAGAGGTAATTGATATTAGCGAAGATGCCAAGCTCTCGCCTGCCCTAGTAGCTGAGCTGGTGGCTGGCTTGCCGGAGGTGCTAGAGCTGGCCTATGATGCCTTGCATATTCTGGAAGTCCCGGCCCAGCATTTGGGATTGCTATATGAAGCCAGTGCATTGGTGAATACCCTGTCTCCGGGTTGGCATGTCTGGTGGACCTTTGGCTGCTCTTGGAAAACCGAAGTGGTAGATTTGCGTTTGCAAACCCTAGAAGTATCAGGTCAGGAAATCTTGTCGAAGGATAAGGTGTCTCTCCGCCTTAATCTGACGGCGGGTTATCGGATTACGGATCCGGTACAGGCCAAAACGGGTTTGAGCAATATTGAGGACTACCTGTACAAAGAGCTGCAATTTGCCCTGCGATCGGCAGTGGGGACTAAGTCTCTAGATGAACTCCTAGAAGATAAGGGAGCGATTGATGCCAGTGTCTCCGACTATATTCGCGAAAAAACGGAGCAGTATGGGGTGGCCATTGCCTCCGTCGGTGTCAAAGACATCATCCTGCCGGGGGAGATGAAGTCGATTCTCTGCCAGGTGGTGGAAGCGGAGAAATCTGCCCAAGCTAACGTCATTCGTCGTCGGGAAGAAACCGCTGCCACCCGCAGTATGCTCAACACCGCCAAGGTGATGGAGAGCAATCCCGTGGCGCTGCGCTTGAAAGAGCTAGAGGTGCTGGAACGGATTGCCGACAAAATTGAGCATATTCATGTCAATGGCAGTCTCGATAGCATCTTGACGGAGATGATTCGCATCAATGGATCTAGAGAGTAAGGTCAACAGACGCTGATGCCCTGGTATCAGCGTCTCGCTGAGGCAAGCTATGGAAGCTGTAATCTTTGTGGGGATTCAGGCGACGGGCAAATCAACGTTTTATCACCA
This sequence comes from Acaryochloris sp. IP29b_bin.176, assembly GCA_028285315.1. Taxonomy (GTDB): domain Bacteria; phylum Cyanobacteriota; class Cyanobacteriia; order Thermosynechococcales; family Thermosynechococcaceae; genus Acaryochloris. The sequence goes on along the minus strand of JANQPU010000107.1, from coordinate 9,870 downwards.
TCAGTTTGGTCGAACGTATATGCACATTAATCTGGATATGCTGAAAACCCGACATCGTGAGCAACAGTTTTTGTCTACTTGTCTAGAGACCCGCCAACGCTTTGTAGTGGATAACACCAATCCCACCCCGGTTGAGCGACAGCGGTATATCCAGCCTGCTCAGCAACAGGGCTTCTCTATCGTTGGGTATTACTTTGAATCGAAGCCGGTGGATGCCCTGGTACGGAACCGCGATCGCAATCCTGACCAACAAATTCCAGATAAAGGCATCAGAGGAACTGCCGCTTGTTTGGTCCTTCCTGCCTATGATGAAGGATTTGACCAACTGTTTTATGTTCGTCTTCTTCCCCATCAACAATTTGCCGTTGAGGATTGGCAATCATGAAATTTTCTGAGTTAGATGCCAAACTGAGAGTCTTTGAAACAGCCCATGACGTTTGTGTCTTGCCTGGGCTGCAGATGGTCGCGCGTCTAGATGGCCGTAATTTCACCCGCTTAACCAAAGAAACGCATTCCTTTGACGCCCCCTATGATCCCCAGTTTCGCGATGCCATGGTGGCAACGGTTCAACATTTGATGAACTGCGGTTTTCGGGTGATTTATGGCTACACCCAAAGTGACGAAATCTCGTTACTGCTGCACCCAGAAGAACAGACCTTTGCCCGCAAGCTGCGCAAACTCAACTCCGTATTGGCTGCAGAAGCTAGTGCGAAGCTATCGTTAACGCTAGGCAGTATTGCTGCTTTTGATTGCCGTATTTCTCAATTACCAACGGTTGATTTAGCCATTGACTACTTTCGATGGCGGCAAGAAGATGCCCATCGCAACGCCTTAAATGCCCATTGCTACTGGATGTTACGCAAACAGGGTGATTCGTCTGGTACTGCAACCACAACGCTCGAAGGCTTATCCGTGGGGGATAAGAATGAACTGCTGTTTCAACGGGGGCAGATCAACTTCAATGATTTACCTACCTGGCAAAAACGAGGAGTGGGTTGTTATTGGCAGTCATATCAAAAAGCAGGAACCAACCCCCTCTCTGGGGCAGTCTCGCTAGCGACGCGAATGCAAGTCAGGGTTGAACTCAACCTGCCGATGAAAGAAGACTACAGCAAATTTGTCCAAAATCTGATGGCTAAGGATAACCCCTAATCTTCGGGTAAAACCCGCAGCCAGGGCTTATTAGCTCGGCGCCGCTCTAAGCTCATCTCTAAGCCATAGGCTTTAAATTCTTTCTCACTGTAATATTCTCGGAACCGGGCTAAGGGAACGCGGGATCGACCATCTAGAGAGTGGACAATAGACGTTGGAATTCGAACATCCCCTCCTAAATGAACAAAGGCTTCTTCCACCGTCATCCAAGGGCGTTTGGCATCACTCACTTCCGTGGGAATGGCTTGCTCTAAACTGCTGAGCTTATTGGCTAAACCCTTGACCATATTGCCCGGCTTCATATTCGAATTTTGCTTTGATTCCTGAAGCTTGCCCATCCACACTTTGATTAGCGAGCTGAAATATTGAAAAATGCGTTTGAGAATGCGACCACAAACTTGGAGGAGGCTACCGACTCCAGCAGCTTGTTGACCGGACTGAGTGTGACGGGTTGAGAGTGCTGCACTTGACCAACCACAATTGGCACATACTTGGCGACCTGATTTGAGGGGAGGGCCTAAGCGGTGGGAGCAGCGGGGGCAGGTTTCCAGCATAGTCAAAGTCTCCGGGAACAGGGATGCGTGAGCAAGGGTGAATCGTTATTTCAAGCTCTCTGGTGCAGATATAGGACCTAGATTATGGAGGATTTCTAACGGCAGGCCGTCGGCATCAGCCGCAAAAGCCACATGATACGACTGCTGGCCAATGGTTTGTGGAATGGGATAGAGCAAAACTTTTAAGGTCATTGAGACTGCTTTGAGCCGTGCTCGCCATTGTTCTAACCAGGTAGATAGGGTCTGATCTGGAGAAAGATCATCAGTGATATCTATCGATAAATGATAATAGCCCACGTAATGCTCATCCCCAAAGGCATCCGCTGGAGGTTTAGGATCAGGGATTTGGATCAGTTCTAGCCTGCCAACTGGACCTTCCAACCAACACCCCAGAGTATACCCAGTTGTAAAGCGTTCGATAACGTCAAAATCTAGGGTTTCGTAGAATGCGATCGCACGGTGGATATCTCCCGTCCGAATCGACATATGATGTCCCTTCATCGCGGCACCCTAATACGTTGACTATCAGATATACCATAGCCTGCAACGGAGATGCGGATTCAGAAGGCTTAATCAAACAGGCGAGAATGGGGGGAGTTGATTGGAATACCCGGTTCCTTATCCAAGTCGAAATTAATTACTTGCCAGCGGGGATCATCCACGGGATCAGGACCAAATTCTACGGGTAGCCCATATAGGCGAGGACGCCCAGTCAAGGTTTTATCGGACCAAGGAGATTGCTCTAGATATGTATTGATCAGGGTGCGATATCGCTGGGCAATAATCACCTTCGTTGCCCGAAAGCCTTCCGTATAAAGACGATCAAGAGCCTCATGGATTTCGAAGCGAATACCATCGGGGTGAGTATGCTGGCGATACCATTGCCCATCCCATAACCGCCAATGACGTCCTGATTGAAGGTGAACCAAATCTTCAGTGTTTGGATCCGCTTCAAATGCACCATGACGTTGACAGAGATAGGTGTCTGTTAAGGTCAAGGCAGACATCATTTGTCGGCAATGAGGACAGAGCGTTTCAGGCCCAAAAATCGGATAGTGCATGCTGACATGTGTCATGAAGTCAGAAAGAGCCGAAGAACTCTGGTTACCGCTAAGGTGGCTTCATTATAACTGTGAATAGGCAAGCGTGACCGTTCTGAAGGGGCTGGAGACCGTCTCTTTTCGAGGTAGGATCGAGACGATGTTTGGATGTTATCGACTTGGGTTTATTGAGTCCCCAGTATTGGCCAGCACCTGACTTGTCCTTAGCGGCGTTTGTGGCAGACAATGCCACAGTGATGGGAAATGTTCAGATTCACCGAGAAGCAAGTATTTGGTATGGTGCGGTTCTGCGCGGTGATGTCGAGCGAATTGAGATTGGTGAATATACCAATATTCAAGATAGTGCGGTTCTGCACGGTGATCCGGGCCAGCCCACTGTCTTAGAAGATTATGTGACCATTGGTCATCGAGCGGTCATCCATTCAGCGCATATTGAGACAGGGGCACTCATTGGCATTGGTGCCATTATCCTCAATGGGGTTCGTATTGGGGCTGGGAGCATTATTGGGGCTGGAGCAGTAGTCTCCAAATCTGTCCCCTCTCGCTCCCTTTGGGTAGGAGTTCCCGCAAAACCATTACGGGATGTGAGTGAGGCGGAAGTAGCTAATCTGCTTGACCATGCTCGGCATTACCAAAAACTCGCCTTAGTGCATGCAAATCGAGGGACTGATTTGGGTTTCAAAACAGTTGAGCGTAAAGTCTAAGGGATTTCGATTAGAAAAATCTGACTAATTGTAGGACAATAGCTAAAAAGTGCTTTTAAAATAATTCTGAGAGGACATTGAGCATGGATGCACGTTTATTAATTGTTTTAGCTCCTGTTGCTATTGCTGCGGGCTGGGCTCTGTTCAGAATCTTCCCCGCTGCTATCGAGCAATGGCAAGGCATGAACAAGTAACCGGGACGTAATTGTTCAAGGTACTCCTTCAGCAGTAAGTCAATAGAGGGCTTACTTTGGTTAGTCCCCTATTTGATTCACTAACTAAACTTAAAACCGATGATGTCTGTAGGATTTAGCATCATCGGTTTTTTAATGAGTATATTTCTCTAGTGGATACGTAGGCATAGAGAACTCCTAACATCGAAGGTATGGGAGCAAAGCTTGAGCCATTTCCCCTGATAAGTTCAACCGCTGTTGTAGATCTGCGAAGTTTAGAAAGGGACCATGGGTCACACGATCGCGAATAATATTGCGAGCCAGACTCGGTGTCATGCCGGGTATCGCCATGAGTTGTTCTACTGATGCAGCATTCAAATTCAGGGTAGGTGCTAAAGCAAGGCTCTCCTGGCTGTAGTAGCAAAACAGCATCACGGCCGCCAGAGGCTGCATCCGCTGTACGGGCTGCGATAGTGCAGCAGCAACATCTTCAATGGAGTAAAACTGTACCCCATTCTGGGTTAGCTGTACGAGTTGTCGAGCCTGGTGAATAGACAATCCGGGTAGACGTAGCCAGTCATCGACACTCGCCTGATTGACATCAATGCTGATGCCCAATTCAGCAGCTAAGGTTACTTCTGCTAAGGACTGAAACCGATAATAAGGGTCAGCCAATATCTGCGCCCGCAGTTGTCCTTGCTGTTGGTTTTGAGTCCACTGAACCAAGCGATTGAGCATGGCAATTCACTTTTTTACGTTCCCCCTACCCCAAGAGCTGACGTCGCTGCTGTTCAAACTCGTAATCTGTCACTAGTCCTTCTTGGCGGAGGCTTTCAAGCTGGCGCAGGGAATCCGCGATCGCATTCATTTGTGCAGGCTCAAGCTTAGGTTGGCTGGGCTGAGGCCAAGCCGGATTAAAGGCTTGATGAAACCGATCTTCCCCTTGGGTTAAATAAATGACTGCATCGCACAAACTGGCCACACGGGTAAGCGTAGCGATGGGTAATGTTGCCCATAGAATGCCAGGCAACAGATAAATGATGCCCCATCGAGTTTGACCCAGATAGAGTTTGTGCAGACCCGGCAGCAGTAATCCTGCTAAGGCTAAGGCAATAGCGACGGTTCGATTCTTGGGTCGCGGTAAGAGGAGACCAGGTTGATTAGAGTCAAGAGTCATCAGTCAGGAGAAACCACAACAGCTAGCTGAATGGATTAGTTCTAGCACATTGCTTACCCTTCCGAGCAAGGAAAGGGGTAGTTTGTATTGACCGACCAGCCGAACAAGTGGACCAGACTATGGAGATAACTGTCGGGATATTTTTTTCATCCACTGGACTGCCCGTTGCAAATTGTGTTTTTGGGACAGGTTAGGATGTTGAGGCTGCCGCCGCTGACACCCCTGTAGTTGTTCCAGCATGAGGTGCAAGTTCTGATCTTGTTCGGCAAGTTGGTGGGTCAGACAGTTTGATTGACGCTGACACGCATGGCAAAGCATAGAAAAAATTCACTCCTGCTTAGGGAAGTGATGATGACCAAGATACGCTTGGAAGTCGCAGTTGAGGATTCTTTAGAAGAGTGAGAGGAGATGAGGCTTATTAAGCCTAGCCAAGACGCAATAAAATGGCAGGACTTAGGTTTCAAGTTTCATGAAGGAATATCCAGAGAATGCTGAAACGTCAGGCCACATAAGCATTGGTGATATAAACCTCATACGGTTGTGGCTGGTATCGTTCAATACATCTATTAAGCACTTGTAACCTATCGGATACTACTACCCTGCGCCTGACATGGACACCAAATCATATCAGTTAGGGTTTTGTAGGAGCAGGTTGTTGAGCTGCATTGGGATCTTTGTCAGCTGTAGTAGGATCTTTGCAAGCGGGATTGTAGCTATAGGCTGTTTTCCAACTGCTCACCGTCTTTTTGTTAATGGGGATCAAGACTTTACTGCCGTTGGACAGAGTCAGTCGTGCCCGAGTTTCTTTAATCGGCGCTTGTGACAGAATCTTTGCAATTCCAGAGTCAACCACGAAAATATTTCGAGTCATATACCAGGTACCACTCGTGGTTTTATTGCCAAAGAAACTCGTATAGCTATAGTCTTGGGAGAAAATTTTAGGTTGCGCTGCTGATTGGGGCGGTAGCTCAATCAGTTGCCCCCCTATTCCTAGTTCTAGTAAGGTTGGCACAATGGCAGTGGGATCAGCTCGTCCCTGGGAAGGCGCATGTTGGATAATCATCTCCACAAAACAACCCTCAATTTTGCTTCCCCATAATGAGATAAACGCACTTCGTCCAGGTGCGGGTTTGCTTGATCGCCCAAAAATAGAGCCGTCTAAATCATTACCGACAATATGGCGATCCGCTGTCACCTTCCCCAGTGGCGTATCGACGAGACTCTCTCGAATGTCAACCGTTTTCTTAAAGGGGAGTTTTTTACCGCCCCACTGCAACCCTTGGGTGGTCGTCAGATTATCTTCATAAATTGCATCATCTTTACCCGCTAGAGCAACATCTGCTGGCAGTGTGCAAACAACAAGGGTCAGGCTAATGGGTGCAAAACCTACAAGAGTCGTTTTTTTAAAAGTCATTTCTATAAATTCAACTAATTTGAGAGTCTAAGAAATCTATTGGGCACAATCGGGCCGAACTAACATCGACTACCCGCACACACTGGGGACTGACCTGCTCCTGAAGGGCGAATAGGTTTGGGGCGCGAGGGAAGTCTCGGTGTTCCTGAGGGAGTGGTTGAGGTGGGTTGGAACCCAGGTGGTTGAACAGAGGGAGTCTGTTGCTGGGCAGTTGGGGCTGGTTGCGGGGTAGGGGGCTGAGCGGTGGGAGTGGGCTGAGTTTTGAAATCGAGTTTTAGTCCCACTTTAGGGGCTAAAGCTAAAAAGGTTTGGATGGGAATACCTAGGTTTAACCCTGCTTTAACCTGAATCGGTGCATTGTTGCCTTCACCTGGCAGCACATCTGTTTCTGCCCGACCATGGATGCCGACCAATTCTCCGTTGATATTGAGGACGGGACCTCCACTCATACCTTTACGAGTAATGTTGGTATAGATCAAGGAATATCCATCTTTCGCGTTGGGATTAACCCCTGACACTTCCCCACGGGTAAATTGGAAGATGCGGTTTTCAATCGCCTGCCCAGGATCGGGGAAACCAGCGGTATAGACTACTGAGCCGATTCCTGCCTCTTCAGATTTAGCGAGTTTGGCGGTATTGTAGGTGCGATCGCTCGTAAAGGTGACCACTGCCAAATCAACCCCAGGCAACTTCTTAACCGTTTGATATTTGACGGGATGTTTTTTTCCATCCTGGGTGACCACGTGATATTCAAAATCTGAATGTCTGACGACATGCTCAGCCGTCAGCACCGTATAAGTTTTTTTATTTTTAGCAATAATAACCCCAGAGCCTGGATAGTCGCTACTAATCAAAACCGTGAAATTTTCTGCACTTTTGCCTATTTGGCTAGCAGGTAGACTAAAAACAGCCTGCGTTTGTAGACAAACCATGCTTGCTGTCAGGATTCCACCCAAAACTGCCGTTGGATTATTATTAAAGCGCATCGTTTTTGCCCACTTACCTTAGAGAAATCATACTCAAGGTCTCCAAGAACTTCAATGATGACGCTTTCCTTAAGAAAAGACTTATCAAGGAAATGTCTCTATTTTCTCGATTTAAGATGACACTGCATCAACGTCTAACCAAGGTAATCTAGCGATTCACTTTGGGTGAGTTTACTGGAAGTCACATCAAATTATGGATGAACGGTTTACGGTCGAGGTCATTTCCCAAACCCCCAATCCCCAGCAGATTACCTATGCAGCCATGCATCAGGACTATGCCGAACAGTTGGTATGGACCGATCGGGAGCAGTGGCCAGCGGAACAGAAATGTGGTGAGTTGGTGGTTAAAAACCTTCTCCAAGGCAATCGCGGTCATTATGGCCCCCTAGAGCATCCTCAAATCGTGCTCAATTTTGGCTATTTCCCCCACAGCACGATGCAGCAAATGCGGACCCATCGGAATGTCTCCTTCGATGTCCAGTCCTTCCGGTACACGGGGCAACGGATTTTAGATGTGGTGGCAGGTCAACAAGAACTAGAAGATGTTTTTTATTTAAGGCCGGTGGGCACCTATACCAATCGTCAAGGCAAAAAGTATGACTATACCCTTGAGCAACGCCAACAGGATTTAGACTGGTGCCGACAAGCCTGCCAACGCTATGCCGAGCGAATTGGGCAGGGCTTAGCGGAAGAGCATGCCCGAGGGCTGATTCCCTTTGATGTCCGCCAACATTGGGTGATGAGCGCCAATGCCCGATCGCTAATGCATCTGCTCGATATTCGCGGCAAGTACGACGTGCAGATGGAAACGCGGGTGATGACAGAACTGATGTTTACTCAATTTCAACAGTGGATGCCGGAAGTAGCCAGTTGGTATGAAAAAGCCCGCTGGCGCAAGGGACCTTTAGCGCCATAATTGTCGTCAACTGGATCTTTGTGCATACTTCCATATACAAAGGCACTACTTATTCCCCCAGTGAAAGGTTTCCCCATGTCTAAGGTTCATGTGCAAGTGATGGGGATAGGGCTTGCGATCGCAAGCCCTATCTTGGCCCTATCCACCGCTGAAGCCAAGCTAGAAAACAGCCACAAGGCGCTGGTTGATCAAGCCTGGCAAATCGTTCAGGAAGAATATGTTGACCGCACCTTCAATCAACAGGATTGGCAAGAAGTCCGCCAAGACTACTTAAGCCGATCCTACACCTCCAAGCAGCAAGCCTATGTGGCAGTCAGCAAAATGCTGAAGCAGCTTCAGGATCCTTACACTCGCTTCTTACCCCCTGATGGCATCAAAGAACTAGTCGACAATGTCTCTGGGGGATTTATTGGTGTTGGCATTACGGTTTCCCTCGATCCCCTGACCCGAGAATGGCAGGTGATTGAGACCGTACCCAAGTCTCCTGCGGCAGCAGCGGGCATTCAACCCCAGGATATTGTGGTTAGCATCAACGGTACTCCCACCTCAGAGATTAATCCTCGCCAGGCCAGTGAACACATCATTGGAGCTGTGGGCAGCAAAGTAACGGTAAAAATCCGCCGAGGGCAAGAATTTTCCCGGTACAAGCTCGTGCGCGAGCAAATTGATATTAATCCTCTGGTTTATGAAGTCCAAGAAACCCCTGCGGGGGCTATTGGTTATATCCGCATGCCAGTCTTCACCACCAAATCAGCAAAAGCCATGAAGACAGCCCTAACGGATTTAGAAAAGCGGAACGTCAAAGGGTATCTTCTCGACCTACGCCAAAATCCTGGTGGGGTCTTCGACGCCAGCATCGATATTGCCCGGATGTGGATGGGTAAGGATCGTGTCATTTCTAGCGTCGATGAAAAGGGCAAGAAACAGGAATATGTGGCCCATGGCCCCGTCCTCACTCGCAAGCCTCTTGTGATTTTAGTGGACGAAAAATCTGCGAGTGCCAGTGAGGTTTTGGCTGCAGCGCTTCAAGATCACAAACGAGCCAAGCTGGTGGGCACTCCCACCTTTGGCAAGGGTATCGTCCAGGTGTTAAAAAGCCTGAAAGACGGGTCAGGGTTGGTGGTCACCGTTGCCAAATACTACACGCCAAAGGGCAAAAACATTCACCAACTGGGTGTGAAACCAGATGTCTTTGTGAAGGGGGAGGAGGGGAAGCCGTTCAAGCCACAACCGGGTCAAGTTCTCCCCCCCCAGTCAGATCCACAATATGCTCGGGGGCTGAAGGTTCTGACCCAAAAGCTGAAATAGAGTCCGCTATAAAAAAAGCTAGCAATTTGCTAGCTCGAACAGAATCAGTCACGTTGTATCTCATTTTTGAGGAAACCCTACTGCGCGTTCCCAATTGTGCAGCGGGCAAATGTAATATTCCTCACATTCTCTATCGTAATGTAACGATAGACACAAAAATTAATACATAAACCTTTACGTTTAGAGAAAGATCCTGCATAAATTTTGTTTATGAGTCAGATTGATGGTCACCACAAACCATCTTTTCAAGGCGCTAGACCCCGTCTTGCCCAGGCAATATTTAGAAGCTTGCTGGAGCAGAAAATCAAAACCATGAGGCTCCAATTTAACCCACATTCCGCTGTTTGGAGAGTCCGTTGAGGAATTAGGATCAAGTGAGCGGACTATAAGGTCAGCGAGGAGGTTGCCATCCCATCAGACCTGGT
>JANQPU010000102.1 GCA_028285315.1 Acaryochloris sp. IP29b_bin.176 | reverse complement strand
TCCTCTGTTTTATCTTTGATGTCATCTGCGATGGTCTCCGATTGGCCTCAGTCCTTCGTACAGAAAGCAACGGCCATCGCAACCCTGATAACAGTTTCTTGAACTCGCGCCAAGTCTAAAACTCCGACAACGCAACCTCTCCAAGTAAAGGCAGGGAGCGGAGCGAAGGTATGGCTTTGCGATGGCAACCTTGCCAATTTGGGGTGCGCTACACTCTTGCGGGTTTCGGGGGTGCCCACTCTCGCATCATCTCAGGCCAACCTTCACCTCAACATCAGTCCCCGAAACTTGCCCCGTGGCGAGCGTTTTCCCCTCTCTTAGCATCATTACTGATGGCCCAGCGCTACCATTCTCAAACGGCTCGGAGACTTCCCGTCAACCCAGTTTCCGGTAAAACCTGGCAGAGCTGACCCTAGCGTTTGACCATATTGGCTTTGTTTGATTGGACTCCTGCAAATCTTCAAGCAAGTATCGGATCATTCCTGTGCCAATCCCCTGATTTCTCCAACCTGGAGCCGTCGCCATTGCTCTGAGTCGCCATGCAGTTTCCCCGTACCAAGTCGAGGGAATGAGGGTAACGCAGCAGATGACTTCTCCCTGCTGGTCAAATGCTCCATAATGCCGGGTTTCCTGGTCCTGGTCTTCTGCAAAGATGGCCTCAGCGATGAGCAAACCTGGCCTTAAAACTCGGTGGCGAAGTTGGAGGATACGATCAGCGGTCGTCCTGGTGAAGGTGATCATGGTGGGTGGGGTTGCGATCGAAGTCTTGGTACTGGATAAATTCTGAGTAGTATTTCAAACCGCTCAAGCTAAGATCTTCGCTCTAAAAGCTTTCGAACATTGGGAAGAGCGGCTTTGATTGCTTCAGGACTAGCCTCAGTTTGTTGCCAACTATCTCGTTGAGATAGTTGTTCTGACCAAGCCTTTAAATGTGGATAGTCCTCTAGAGGTAAGGAAGGCACCAATGTGCCAGCTACAACTTCTGCAAGTGTGAACTGTTCTCCTGCAAAGTAGTTTTGCTCATCCAGTAGCTTTTCGAAGAATTGCAAGATATTTACTACTCTTTGTTGAGCTGCCTCAAGTTTTTGAGGATCAACTTCAAGTCCTACCAATGGTCGAGTTAAGGGAATGGTTTCAGGTTGAAGTTCAACAACCGTAACCGTTTCAACCATCCGAACCATCGCAATTATTTCAGGTTTACTCGGCAACAGTGATGGAGTCGGGTACTTTGCCTCTAAATAATCTAAAATTGCTAGCGATTCAATAACCCGAAATCCGTGGTCAACTATCGCAGGAATTCGCTGAAGCGGATTGATTGCTGTGAAATCGTCGTGAAATTGATCTCCATCTAAACTCAGTTCAATGGGTTCGAAAGGAATTTGTTTTTCTAGCAGGGCGATCCAGACTCGACGGGCGTTGAGAGAAATTGGGTTGTAATAGAGCTTCAGCATAAGAACTTTTGTTTGAAAGCTAGAACTTTATCAAGTTATCTGAACAGCCTTGGCTTGATACTTTTCACTCTATTAAAACATTAAATCATCCTTCTATTGATAGCCTCAACCCACTTTGACTTGCTTTCCAAACAACGTATTCTAAATACTAAATCCGCGATCGCACTTCTAATACCGTCCCCCCTCACACCTCTTTAGCCCGGAACACCACCAGGGACGGTTGCAATTGTTTGGAGTTGTGGTTGATAGGTGGATGCAATTGGATTCGGGAAACCATTCAAGACTTGAAGGATAAGAAATTTTCTTAGATTTTATCTTCTGTATGGATATTGAAAAATAAATAGTTTATATTTGCGAATCTAATGAAAATATTAAATGAAACATGCAGTTCATGATTGATTTTGCATAGAAATTAATCTGAATTTTATATTTCTGAATGAGTCACACTTTAGAAATATACCGAAAGTGATAAATTTGCATATATCCTTGAAATTAAAAGTATATTTTGATAAGTTAATAATGTAAATTAAATTTGTAAATGGAGGTCATTTAATTTATGGCACTTGTATCTTGGCAAGCGCTATCAGAAATAGAAAGAATGCGTCATCAATTTGACAGAATGTTTGGTGAATTAGCAGGCTTTGATAGCCCACCAGAACCTCAGGGCAAGCCTGCAATTGAGTTATTAAATGGTGAGGATAATCTCACGCTAAGAGCTGAACTCCCTGGCATCAATCCAGAAGATTTGGACATTGGCGTCTCTAGCGACGGTGTTGTCATTAAAGGCGAGCGACGTTACGAAAATGCCAGCCAAGGCAACAACTGGTCCCGCTCTGAGTTTAGCTACGGTCGTTTTGAACGGTCAATTCGCTTTCCTGAACCCGTACAGAATGATCATGTCCAGGCAGATTACAAAGATGGTATCTTAACGCTTACGCTTCCTAAATTGGAAGAGGGGAGAAACCGAGTCTTCAAGGTCAATCTTGACCCTGCAAACAGAGGTCTTGAAGCTGCGGCTGGTACTGCCACTAACTCCTCTAATAATAGTTAATCTAGCTCAGCACCCTAGCTAAACTTCCTGATTAATCAACAGCCCCCAACTTTATCGGTTGGGGGCTGTTGTCAATCTATGCCTTACCCATAAGTCTCCAAGTGTCCGCGAGGTCATGGAGCCTAGTGAGTCCTCTCCATAAGGGTTTCACTCCTGGATTTCCATCCTGCTTTCGAGCGAGGAAACCACTCAAAGGTCTCAAAAGCTACCTTACAAGACTGCTGAGGATGGACTCGTGCTTCATCAGTGAGCCAGAGCAGGAATCATGCGAGTCGCCGTTTCCAACTGTAGATATTCGCTGCGCGATGTAAGAGGTCAGGTTACACTTTACGCTTAAACGCAAACCCCAATCCTAATCATCACAATACTTTTAAGAGTTGTGGGTAAGGCATAGGTCAAGAAGGAGAGCGCCGAGAGGGTTATCTAGGATTTAGCTTTCACTGCCGCAGTGAATCCTTGAGGAATAGAAATCCCGTCCGGCAATTGGCTGGTGGTTAACAGTGCGCCCATCATAGCTCCCATAATTCCCATCGTGTAGACATCGCTACCCGTCATATACAGACCTGGTATCGGTGTTTTCACGCGAGTCCAGGATCGGTTTTGGGACATAAACCGTTCTGGCGCAACTGGCAAGCCATACATACTACCTTGGGGATGGGCTGTGAAATGTTCGTTGGTGAGAGGGGTTGAGACCTCGCAGTAGTCCACCAGTTCCGTGAAACCAGGATAGTGACACTCCGCGATCGCGAGGAGCTGCTCCTGAATATGCTGCTTGAGAGCCTGATACTGATCGTCACGATGCAGCCAATGCTGATCGCGCCAAGAAGCAAAGCTTTCGTAGTCGGCAGCAGCAATAATTTCAGCCGTGTGCTTTTTAGCCTCTGGATCCTTCAGCGATGGAAAGGAGAGATAAGCCTGGAGCGGTTCTCCTTCTTGCAGCCACTGCCCCTTCTGACGGTCGACGGTTTGATGATCAAAGGTATTGAAAATCCAATGATTTTCGCCTTGGAATCCGAGCTGGCGCGGATCGTCTGAGAAACCAATATAGAGCGCGACATTTGTAGCCGGGGGATGATCTTGATAGAACTGTCGCAGCGTCTCCCGAAATGGAATTGGATAGTGGGCTGGAATAAATTTGAGGTAGGTATTGTAGGTACCCGCGTTGGAGACGACAACGGGTGCGGAATATTCTTCGTCTTGTTTTGTCTTCAGGTTGCATACGCGGACACCCACGGCCCGTCCCTGATCGACCAAAATCTCGGCCACCTCGCGATTCAACAGCACATTGCCACCCTGGGCTTCCACCGCCTGCTGCACACTCTGGGCAATCTTGCCAGATCCACCAACGGGATAGTAGCCACCTTCCAGGTAATGACTAGCAATCGTGGCATGAAGGGCAAAGGGGCTTTCTGAGGGGGGGACGCCATAATCTCCCCATTGGGAGGCTAAGAGTGCTTTGAGTCGAGGATCCTGAAAGTGCTGATCAAGATACTCCTGAGTGGTCAGGTTCAAGTCAATGCCATGCCATAGTTTTGCGATCGCCCCCACCAGTTTGTACAGCACTGTCCCGTTCTGCTGCGCTGCATCCAGGAAAAGTGCCGCGGCACCCTTCGCAATATCATTAAAGTATCGACGAATGGCCCGTGCTTCAGTCGGGAATCTTTCAATCAAATCTGCCTGGAATCGCTTCGGATCACCGTAGAGATCAAACGTAAATCCAGGGTAAACAAACTTCTCGAATGGTTCCGCCATCCGCTGCCACTCTACCTGTTGATTCGTCACCAGATCAAATAAGTTTCGCGTCCCCGAACCGGGCTGCAGTTGCCCCACATAATGTAATCCCGGATCCCAATGAAACCCTCGGCGCTGGAAGGAGTGGGTAAAACCTCCGGCAACATAGTGGCGTTCTAGAATCAACACGCGCTTGCTGCGCAGTTGGGCCATGAGGCTAGCAACGGTTAATGCCCCAATGCCAGAGCCGATCAAGATTAGGTCGTAATCGTTTCGCTGTATAGCGTTCATAATGACCTCCTCCAAATGGGAGCAATACCCTAAATGTTTACACTGACAACATTACTGTAGCCCTAGAAGTTGACGCTGTCAACATGGAATCCTACAATTTGTGATGAATCTGTTGCGATCGCGCTACTCATGCCCCAGTCCACAAAGGAGAGTCCCTATCACCATGGCAATTTACGCCAGTCGCTCATTGATGCTGCGCTGGAGTTGATTGCCGAGAAGCAGGATGCTAAGACGCTGTCACTACGGGAAGTTGCCCGTCGGGTTGGAGTATCTCATGCGGCTCCTTATCGCCACTTCGCTGATAAAGAGGCCCTGCTGGCCGCCGTTGCAGAGGAGGGGTTTCATCTGCTTCTGGATTATTTGCATCGCGCAATGGTACATATAGACGAGCCAGCGCGGAGACTACAGGCCAGTGGGGTGGGGTATGTGCGGTTTGCGATCGCGCATCCGTCGCACTATCGCGTTATGTTCAGCACGCTCCAGGTCGATTACCTCAACTACCCTGGACTGAATGAAGCTGGGGCCAAAGCCTTTGCCGTCATGGTGGATGAGATTATGGCGGGTCAAGCCGCTGGCCAGATGAAGACAGGCGACCCTCAGAAATTGGCCTGGGTATCTTGGTCGCTGGTTCACGGACTATCTATGCTTTTAATTGAACATCAGTTACCCTTGACCGATGAGCAAGACATTGAAGCCCTAGCAGAATTTGCAACTCAGTCATCAATGGAGGGCTTGCGTTTGGGGGATGGACCCTAATCTCAAATAACTACCCTACGCAAAGGGGGTATTGTGCGCGTCAACTCCATATCAGGCACCGAACAGCGATCGCACTTTATAATTCTGATTAGGGGAAACTCTAGGTGGGAGCACTTAAATGAATGATGTTGTTTGTTGGCTCGGCTGCGCGATCGCACCTCTTGATCTAACCCTCTCACCACCCTTGGCCTAGCCTCTATCGTGGCAGAGGCCAACCTGTGGCATACCTGGTTGCCTCAGATGAAGGCCACGGATTCCGCAAAGAAATCAACCTGCTGACGATCACGACTGCCCTACCGCGTTTCTTTGCCCAACATTTGGGGGGACGCTACCAAGCAGAGATTCTGAAAATGGATATTGAAACAGTGCAATGATCTACCGCTGATATAGTATCCGTCCATCCTTCTACCTTCGGCCTCCTGCCCCCCAGCTATGGAAAGCCAACTGTTGACTCTGTAACAAGAATAATTCGCAAGCAATCTCATGAATACTGAATCGGCTCTAAAAAGGATGAGGTTAATGCAACAAGACTGGAGAGACTTAACCTATCTTCTCCACGGCACGGCAACCCAACAAGCGGCTTATCGTGCTTTGGAGTCGCTACAAATTTTTCCTTTACTCCGTTGTTTCGATCCTATCTTGGCAGGAACCGTCCCACTCGATGTTGATATCCCTGGCAGTGACCTGGATATTATTTGCTACGCCGCTGACATGAATACCTTTGCTCAGTATCTCTCTGACACCTTCAGTAACTGCAATGATTTTAGGCTAGATCAGAAATTTACGAATGGAGTGCCTACAGTTATTGCCACCTTTATCTATCAACCTTTCTCGGTAGAAATCTTCGGCCAGCCGCAACCCACACTGTCCCAAGCAGCTGTCCGACACATGATGATTGAAGCCCGTCTTCTACAGTGCAGCAGTAAGGAGGTCCGCCAGCAGATTCGTCAACTAAAAACCCAGGAACTCAAAACAGAGCCTGCCTTTGCGATCGCCTTTTCCCTCACCGGAAATCCATACCAAGCTCTGTTAGACCTTGCTGATCAACCTGAGGAGGTGTTGTGTTCAATAATTACCTCTAGTGAAGCACAACAACCATGACAAATGCACCGTGAGCAACCATACAGCCTATCTTCATAGCAAAAACCATGACACAAAACTAGAAACAGCAAACAGTATTTGCACCTCAACCAGCCCTCGATGCATCCCCCAAACTCGTCAGGGTCGAGTGACAGGTCACCCTGTCACCCTCCCGTTCAAAACCGTGCTTGCCACTTTCACGGCACACGGCTCCTCAACAATACGGCTGTTGTC
>JANQPU010000080.1 GCA_028285315.1 Acaryochloris sp. IP29b_bin.176 | reverse complement strand
AGCGAAGGATTTTTCGTCTTGGAAGACAGGGAGTCGGAGGTTGATACCGCCAAATTGACGACGGGTGCTGCCTCGAAATTCAGTATCAACGAAGTAGGGAATTCCTAGGTTGGCGGGAGTGTCTGCTTCCGTATTGGTGTTGGTGGGAGTGCCTGATTCTTCGTCAGTCTTTGTATCGGCAGGGGTATCTGATTCTACTTGGGCTAGGGGTTGGGACGTTGCTTCAGTCACAGAATTAGGTGTAGGAGTCGCTTGATTTGTAGTAACAATCTGTGATGCTGTGGTCCATCCTGCTTCTGCCAATGTGCGAGGAGGGGACTTTGAAATGGGGGTAGTTTCTGCTGTTTGATGAGAAGACTGTTCGGTGGCAAACTCATCCTCCAAGATATCCAGTAAAGGATTCGGTTGGGGATTGACTGAAACTAAGGGAGCTGTTGCTTCTGGCTCAGAGATTTCTGGTTGGTCCCCATCCTTGGATAAAGGGGATAAGGCGTTTTCTGGAACGGTCTCAGCAGGGTCAAGCGCAAGTTGTAAGTCGCTGGGTGGGGAGATGTAGGCGGCAGTAATCTCTAGCTCTGTTGCTGTAGAGATCGCCGTTGCTAATGGCACTGAATCAACACCGATATCTTCGGAGAGATCCGTTTGTTCGGGTAGAATAGCCGAGATCTCTTCTGCCATCGCAGCGATGGGCCATACTCCAGCAATGAGCAAACTGAGAGCTAGGGATTTCCCTAAATGCGATCGCACCCTAGTATCGATACTTATCCAGCTAGCCATAGTCACCTCACTTACAGTCCAACGATTGTGTCTCACTTGCAGTCAACTTTGGCGGCCCAAAGGCCGCTCGATTTATCTTTTGTCCCCAAAAAATTATTGCAATTAGCAATACTGGAGATATTTAGCCTTGAGTAGAGCAGTCACAGAACTCAACAGAGAGTCCAGGCACCTAGGAGTGAATCTGGAGCTTGATCCAGATAAAAAACAAAGAACACGGTAAACATGGGGGGAGCCGCCTATTGACACTCACTTCGATGGCCTATAAGACCGATGGAAGAGATTGATACCCAGCACGGCAGCAGCGTCGCTAGTCCTTAAGGAGCAAAACTCGGTTCAGAGCAGAATCAGCGCTAATTTAATGCATCAAATATCCCATGATGCAATCCAGATATGGTCAGGATACGGTGTTGTTGTAGTCACTAAGTTAGTGTTTTTTATCTTTTACCAAAGTCAATATTCCAGACCAAAATTATCAGGCTAATCATGGGAAACTCTTAAAAATGGGGATTTTGAAGTTTATAAGCTATTGATCTCTGAGAAAAAAATAGCTTCCTAAAACACTATAGGTAACTTACCCAGACGCTCCCTATATCATTCCAAAACAGTGCAAAAAAACTGAATTCAACTGAAAACTTAAATTACTTTGTCAAAAGATATGCAATAATTTGTTACATTCAAGATCTGAGCTGTAATAGCAGCAGTTCAAGCCCTTTGTTTGAGAAAAAGAAGCATGCGTGTTGCGATTGTAGGTGCAGGTTTGGCAGGAATGGCCACTGCTGTTGACTTAGTTGATGCCGGGCACGAAGTAGAGCTGTACGAAGCTCGTCCCTTTGTGGGTGGCAAGGTCAGCAGTTGGATCGATGACCAAGGCAACCATATTGAAATGGGCCTGCATGTCTTCTTCGGCAACTATCGCCGCCTGTTTGCTTTGATGGCGAAGGTGGGTGCCTTAGATCATTTTTTACTGAAAGAGCATACTCATACCTTTGTCAATCGTGGTAGACGTTTAGGTACTTTAGATTTCCGCTTTTTTGCCGGGGCTCCTTTTAATGGCCTGAAAGCCTTTTTCACCACATCTCAGCTCTCCTTACGGGACAAGATCCAGAATGCGATCGCACTCGGAACCAGCCCTATTGTGCGCGGCCTCGTAGATTACGAGGGGGCTATGCGCAATATCCGTGCTCTGGATAACATCAGCTTTGCGGATTGGTTCCGCCGTCATGGGGGTAGTAATGGCAGTATCAAGCGCATGTGGAACCCCATTGCCTACGCTCTTGGATTCATTGACTGCGAAAATATTTCCGCCCGCTGTATGCTCACTATCTTCCAGATGTTTGCCGTCCGGCGGGAAAATTCCATGTTACGGATGCTAGAAGGTTCCCCCCAGGAGTATCTGCATCAACCGATCATCAACTATTTAGAAGAACGGGGAGCCAAATTTCACCTGCGTCGGCGCACTTTAGAAATTTTGTATGACACGAAGGAAGATGAGACCCAGATTACGGGCCTCCGCGTCGCCAAAGAAGACGGCGATGAAATCATTACCGCCGATGCGTATGTCTGCGCCTGTGACGTACCTGGGATTAAACGCTTAATCCCAGAGGGTTGGCGACACTGGTCTGAATTTGACAATATTTATAAACTCGATGCGGTCCCCGTCGCTACGGTGCAGCTGCGCTTTGATGGCTGGGTGACGGAAATGAACGATCCCCAGGCCCGTCAACAGGTTGAAAAAGCCACGGGATTGGATAACCTGCTCTACACGGCTGATGCCGACTTTTCTTGCTTTGCTGACTTAGCCCTTACTAGTCCCAGTGATTACTACAAAGAAGGAGAAGGGTCCCTGATGCAGCTGGTGCTCACCCCTGGCGATCCATTTATCAAAAAGAGCAACGAGGAAATTGCCAACCATGTGCTGAAGCAAGTTCAAGATCTGTTTCCCTCGGCTCGTGACTTGAATATGACTTGGTATAGCGTGGTCAAGCTAGCCCAGTCTCTGTATCGAGAAGCGCCAGGGATGGAGCCCTATCGACCCCACCAAAAGACACCGATTCCTAACTTTTTCCTGGCTGGCAGCTACACCAATCAAGACTATATCGATAGTATGGAAGGGGCTACGATTTCCGGCCATCAAGCGGCCCAAGCCATCTTAGAAAATGAGCCTCAGATTCAGCAATTGAGTGAGCAATATCCATGTCAGATTGGCTAGAACATAGTGAACAGGTTGAGGTCCCCGTCGCTGTCCAAACTGCATGGGATCTCTGGTCTGATCTAGAACTGATGCCCCAATGGATGAAGTGGATTGATGCGGTCGAAGTTTTAAAGGACAAGCCTGAGTTATCGCGCTGGACCCTTTCCGGGGGCGGCCTTACCTTTACCTGGCTGTCTCGAATCCTCAAAGAGATCCCTAATCAAATTATCCAGTGGGAATCAGTAGATGGTCTGCCTAATCGAGGAGCCATTCGCTTTTATGATCGCAAACACGATACTAGCGTCGTCAAGCTCACCGTTGCCTATAAAATTCCTGGCATAGTGGGGGAGGTTATGGATAACCTGTTTCTAGGAAATGTAGTGGAATCCAATTTAAGAAGTGATTTGCAACGTTTTCGTGAGTATGCTATTCAACACCAGTCATCGGCTCAGCTATAGGTCTGTATGTCTGCCATCAAGCGAATGATGGTTGGGCTGTGTGGGCGCCGGGGCTAGTTAGCCAAGGAATGTAGGGTTACTATGGTCAGCGATATCTATATAACAAGCAACAGCCATCGCACTCCCCGTATTGAACTCGCGCTCGCAAACTCTTGCCATCAATCCGCGATCGCGAGTCTTAAGTCAAAACAGCCCATCACAACTCGATTCCTATTTAGTCAGACTGGCTTAGAGCCTTCAGTTGTGTCTCTAAACTGGCTAGATAGCTGTCATCATTGAGCGTATCAGCAGATAAACGGTTCGTTTGAACAGCTGCATTGGCAACCTCAACTGCAGAGATGCGACCGATCTTATAGCTTCGAATCAGTTGACTGGCAGAAGGTACGCCTTCATTGGTAAACCAACCTTGGTAAGCCATGTACGCCAAGTTGAAGGGAGAAAGTTGACGAGCGACTTTAGGTTGAGAGGTCATAGCCACCTTGACGAGTTTACTGGCACCATGAGGGCCTTGAGTAACAACTTGGCGTTGTGTTGGTGCAGCGATCGCAGCAGTGGTACTGAAGCTGACAGCTAAGGTTGCGAAACCAGCAAGTGTTTTTTTCGTTAAGGCTTTGGCGCTTTTCATTGAATTGTTCTCCATCTCAATACCCTCAATCTAAGGGAGGAGTCTGAGATGTTGATGATGCTTATCTGTGTCAATTGCAGGAACTTGCTGAGGTATCCAATAGAGCTGCCTGAGAAAACTGAGAATTTGCTGTTCACAGAAAAAATAAGGAACCCATCGAACAAAGGTTTCTGCTCAGCAAAATAAAGATTGCTCAACCCATGTGCGTGCCTCAATGGGGGCAGTCTTTCGGCAAAAGTTTATTCGCACAAACTATCAAGATCTATAAAACTGGCTCCAAAATCATCGAGGCTATGTGACTGGTGCTTCACCCGATGGTGAGCAGAACTTTCACACGTTTATCTACTCGAACAACACACTGGTCTTTCTCGGTGAAGAACGTCAGGGCCTTTCTCAAAGACAGCGGTCAATGTGTAATGCTCTGGTCCATATTCCGATGGTTAGCCAGGCGGATTCTCTCAACCTAGCAGTGGCAGGGAGTTTATTGATTTATGAAGTCTTTCGAACCAGTAATTGATGGAAGTTAAAATCTGCTATTTAATTCGAAAATAGAATAAAATATGATACGTCTTCTACATATCTTTGAAATAAAAATTTCCATGTTTTCCTATAAGTCAAAGTTTGCAATCAAAAACTGTATAAAACATTTGTCTTATATAAGAGTAAGTTCCTCCAGGACAGTATACTCAAAAGCTTGATGCATATAGATATATCCTCAGGCTTTTTAAACTTGAGTTCAACCTCCGGGTGCAACATACTCTCGAAAGGAAGTAAGAAGATCGTTTGGCATATTTGCTTGACTTGCATAAATTAACGTGCTTACTTGCTTTGAAATGTTTTCTAATGCATTCTCTTCTGAAAGGATTTCAGATATATCTTTTCTAGTGGTAGAAATAGTAGCTTCTGTTAAAGATAAAATTGTACTAATTACTGGGAGCATAAGGCGATTAATTCTTTTGTTGAATAGTTATCTCGATTAGCTACTTTTGGAGTAAAAGAGACATGTTTTAAGTCTACTTTTTCTAAAATAATTGATTCTAAACACTGTGCAATAAGCGCAACTAAAAAATTTTTGAATCTTAAATTCTTAAAGAGTAAAAGCTGCCTTCTCTCAAGCTCAATAATTTTATCGTGCTTCTGCTTTTCTCTTAATTCAAGCTTCCGTTCGTCAATTGCTTTTGCTAGAATATGTACAAATAGAATGTGACGTGCTTTTTTGTCCTTGAAAGCTTTTTCATAAGCAGTTTTTCTGTCAAATAAGTAATTTTTACCTCGACTGGCGCTTAAGTGATCACCATCAAAAGCTAATAGTGTTTGTAGAACTTGCTCAATTCCTATCTCTGCTGATGAAGAACTAAAGCCACGTTTCAGCGAATATTCATGGCCAAGATCATGAAACTCTTTTTCGATACGTTTTTGTTCGGGATTATTACTATACTGATCCCATGTAGTAATTTCATTTTGTGTGTTGTTATATTTAACAATCCTATCAATTGTTTTCTCATCAGAACATTGTACAACTCGGCACAAAACTTTAACCTCCTTTAAATCATATTTAAGAGTGTCAATTGACCCTAGTGAGCCAGTTGTTTGTGCTCCATTAATGATCGAAACTCCATTAAGATTAGTTGAACCATTCCGCTCTGACTCAAATCCCAAAGTCAAAATTGTAATACCGTTATTAAAAACCCAAAAATTGTCCGCTTCTGATTCTGCTGAGGCACGAATTCCAGTATTTATTTTTCTCCTTTTGCTAATTCCTAAAAAACCTCTATAATTAGCTGAGAAAAGCTTGTCACCATATTTATTGAATGTTGCCCTCAGCCACTCACCTGGAACGGACATTATAGCTGCTTTCCAGCTAGGGCCATCTTCTGTAAAAATCACCTTGGCAGGGCAATTAATAGTATCAAGTATTTCAATGTTGGACTCTTGTGTTGAGTAGAGTTTTGAGAGTTGTTCTATACCTAGTTCGCGTGCAATAACATTTATATTTTTCTCAGCAAGAATTCTCCGAAAATGCTCAGCAGCTGTATTCAGTTCTCTTGCTCTATGCCTTACCCACAAGTCTTGAAAGTCAGACTATCGAGTACTTTCAATTATGAGCCAGCCTCCAAGTATCCGCGATGTCATGAAGCCTTGTGAGTC
>JANQPU010000078.1 GCA_028285315.1 Acaryochloris sp. IP29b_bin.176 | reverse complement strand
GACTCACAAGGCTTCATGACATCGCGGATACTTGGAGGCTGGCTCATAATTGAAAGTACTCGATAGTCTGACTTTCAAGACTTGTGGGTAAGGCATAGTTTAATAAACAAAAAGCTTGCTCATCTTTAGGAAAATCTTTCCCAGTAATAAGTTTAGGTATAACAACCCATTTGCTGACCAGATCCAACTTGTCTAGATGTAAGCTAGCAAAGTTGTCTGTTAGTTTTCTCGCAGCATAGTCATATATATAAGCTTCAACAGCTAATGCCGAAAAAACCAAAGCAATCACACAATAATCTTCGACTTTTTCTTTAACAGGGCTTAGGCTATAATGCTCAAAGGATTCCGCCTCAAGACCCTCTAGATTCTTCAACGTATCGCTTAAGGCACTCACCTCATTGTCAAATTCCAAAGCTAAATCTAAGTTTCCACGAGCTATTCGAACCATTTGAGAATATAGCTGAAAACGGATCATACGGTCCTTAATAATTTTAATAATAAGAGTTGAATTACAATAACTCAAAAAGTCTGGCTTCAAATACTAATGGTTAAGTTTTGACTACAGTCTTACAAGTGAATTAAACCAAATAACTATTAATTTTATAAATATGGCATGATGACTCCAAAATCAGTCTATTTATAGGACATTGCCTATATGATTTCGATCAGAATGTATTGTTCGGTAGTTGCCTTAAATTAAGCAGTATTGTTTGGAAAAATTCAAAATTAGAGTGCTTTACTCAGTAATCATTGAAGATGAGTTCATCTACCTGAATCTCTCAAACTGTGGTTTGACGTTGGTTAAACCTAGAGTCTTCCTTACAATGAGGTGGCTGTCACAGATCTCCCACAGCAATGAGAACAAAGGCAACATCAGGCAACTTTGTAGCCATTGATTTTGAAACAGCAGATTACAAAAGAGATAGCGCTTGTGCCATAGGCGTCATCCGCGTAGAAGACGACCAGATTGTTGATCGGTCCCACTTCCTTATTCGCCCTCCACGCCAGAAGTTCCAATTTACCTACATTCACGGCATTACCTGGTCTGATGTAAAACATCATCCAACCTTCGCTGAACTGTGGCCGAATCTCCAACCTAAATTCGCGGGCAGTGATTTTGTTGCCGCCCACAACGCTAATTTTGATCGATCCGTTCTCAATGCCTGCTGCCAGGCGGCAGAGCTAGACCTCATGCCGCTGCCCTTTCTCTGCACCGTCCAACTTGCTCGGGAGGTATGGAATATCCGACCGACAAAATTGCCCAACGTATGTGACTTCTTAGATATCCCCTTACAGCACCACCAAGCTCTTTCAGATGCCGAAGCCTGCGCCAAAATCGTAATTGCAGCTCGACAACAGTGAAGGCTTTTACCTTCAAGCTGCTTGGCCTATGGCCAAACTAATGTTGGTCAACATCACTCCTGGAGCTAAAACGTTCGGTTCTTGGCCCTTGTCATGATCTAAATCGAGAGGTTGATCAATGTAGCGGTTGATGGATTAAACCTCGTCAAGGGGCAGCGTTCAATTCCAAAGTCATCAAGTACTCATCATAATATTGTCCATCTTTGACGAAGGTTTCCTGCTCCGTACCATAGATGCGGAAGCCAAAAGACTGGTAAAGGCGAATTGCGTTCTTTTGTTGGGTGACAACCGTTAAGTTGACTCGCCTGATGCCAGAAGTCATAGCTGCTCGATGTAATGCCTCACCCACGAGCGCTTTGCCACAACCACGTCTGCGAAAATTGGGCAGGACATAGAGTCCCGCCAGATAAGCACGGTGTTTTTCATTGGTGGCTTTGTAGCGAGACAGTCGGATAATGCCGAGGAGCTGCTTACCTTGACATGCACCCAAAAAGCAACGATCCTCACTCTCGGCCAATCGAACAGCAGTTTCAGCAAGATTGGGTTCCATTTTGGGGAGTGAACCAAAAGCAGGAGGCCATTCATTTAGTGCACATAAACGCACTGAACGGTATGCTTCAGCATCAGCAGGCGTAAGCACCCGTGTACTGATGTTTGACTCTATAATTGGGTTATCGTCCATACAATGAGCGTCATATTGCCTACTCTGCAATGACTTGGTAATGAAATATCACTTTTGTGAACTGATACATCTTTTTTTTGATTGTGGTGTTAGGTTGAACTTATCAGTACGCAGTGAGAGTTAGAGAATGGTAGCCGTTGATATGGACCAATATCTACAGGCTAGTGAAGTCATTGATTGGCAACATCCTGACATTGTTACACTGGCCCATCAATTGGCATCAGGATGTGAATCATCCACTGCGATGACCGAAGGTCGGTCGAAGACCATCGCAAAACAATCTTTCGAATGGGTTCGCGATCAAATTCGCCATAGTTCTGACTATCAGACAACCCTGTAACCTGCCGCGCCTCCGAAGTCCTAAAGCATCAGACAGGCTACTGCTTTGCCAAGAGTCATCTGTTAGATGCCCTCCTTCGAGCCAACCACATCCCAGCAGGATTTTGCTACCAGCGACTCAGTATTGATGACCTAGGCGCACCCTACAGTCTGCATGGGTTTAATGCCATTTATTTATCAGATATCGGTTGGTATCGCGTAGACGCCAGAGGCAACAAACCAGGCGTTGATGCCCAATTTACACCACCCCAAGAACAGTTAGCCTATGGCTTGCAGTTCGCGGAAGAGAAAGACTTTCCAGCCGTGCTGGCTGAGCCCTTGCCCATCGTCGTATCGGAGTTGCGATCGCACGTCACTTGGGATGAAATGCTCCATAATCTTCCAGACCTTTCGTTGGAGTCTGCAAAGCGGTATGGCCTGGTGTGCGTGTAATGATAAAGCTGATTTAGCTGTCCCGTGAACTCACAGTCTTTTCCCATGTGCCGATAAATTTCTCAGCCTGTTGAGCACTCTAGTTTCCGCTAAAGGTTGAGGTGTAATCGGAAGAGTTGGCTAACCCATAATGGCAGATACCCAAGCCAGTTAAGAGAGAGGGGTACATGCCAA
>JANQPU010000052.1 GCA_028285315.1 Acaryochloris sp. IP29b_bin.176 | reverse complement strand
TGAGCTGGAGATACATCATTTGCAGCCCATCTTTTTTCTTGTCTATCTGGTTATTGCCCAAGTAGCAAGGTGTTCACGGGACATGTCGCCCTCTCAGGTCCAAGGGTACTGAAAGTCAGCAGAGAACAAGCCATAAAGTTACGACATCGTTGCTCTGCTAAAACCTGCTTTAACTGGAATTGAGAAATATGGCCCTGCTGAATTAGAATTTCCCCTAACTTTTGCTCGGTTTGCTTTTGGAGCTGGAGAGCATGTTGTAGTTGGAAGTCGCTAACAGCCCTCTCTGAGTTAAGACTTTGCCAATACGGACTAAATACATTTGCAGCAAATGATATGTGATGGATTGGAGTGAATGACAGTCAGAGAGTTGGGTGTATCCTTCATCTCTTGCTATTCTTAGACTTGGTGAATGTCAAGGATTTTGCACCAGATGCTCCACCTTAACCGGGCATCTCAGGAAATGAGATCCGAATTGATACGGAAGTGTCAATAGATTTTTCAAAAGCTTAGGAAAACAAGAATGTGATCCGGCTTTCAGGCAGATCATGGGGTAAAAACATTAGGTAATAAAGGCTACATTGTGAGTTTTAATTGCCAAGAATCAAATGCCTTCACCGTAAAATGACTGTGATCTACCTATTTTCGGCTTAATTGAGAGACCTTTATTCGAGGAATAATTAAGAAATTATTAATATCCTTGGTGATAATTTTGTCTCAATCAGCCTGACACACACTTGACCGTGTCAGGATCATACCCAACGATATCTCTCAGAGGGGGATCGCAAGATGACTCAGCCCTCGCTATCTTCCTGGTCAGCTCCGACAATTCAGCACTGCATGATACAGACTCAAAGGGGCTAGGATTACGCTTCATATTTTCATCTTTTTGTGAGAGAATTAATGTCCAAATATGCCTCTAAAGATAAGGCAACAAAAATGTCATTATCAGTATTATTAATAGATATTTTCTAAAAGATCTTAGAGGAAAATAAATAGAGGGATAATAGCGATAAATATTTTTTGAGATATCTGCGTATTTTGGTTCAGCTAGGCAGATAGATAAGAAGATTGATTGGTTCGATCGCTACAGTGTGTTCAATGTATCCCAGTAATAGAATTTTTTCAGGAAGCTTCATCTCAATTTACTTGGATTAATTTTGCGAGCATTATATTTCTAATGAGACTATCCATTGAATTGAATGGTGATATTTTTGGATGCAATAGTATTATTGCTGCTCCTTATTGATTTCATAAGTAAATTTATTTTATGCATACTGAATGCGTATCCGAGAATAACGTAGATCAGAAAAAATCTCTTGAAATCTTTGTTTTTTCTATGTTTAGACTTGACTATCCTCCACTAGCTAACTGGGCTGGATTCTTCTCTGCACTGCTTTATGTGGTCACTTTGTTGCCCACTATTTTAAGAGTAGTCTTTCCGTTTACGAAAGAAACAGGTATTCCTAAAAAAATCCTGGTTCAGCGACGGCTCATTGGAATTATTGCCTTCTTGATGTCTGTTGCCCATGGCTACTGGATGGTCACTAAGAGAGAACTTGATTTCTTGGATCCCCAAACCTATTGGATTTATTGTCAAGGTATTTTTACATTTCTCATCTTTGTTCTATTAGCAATAACCTCTAATGATTGGAGTGTCAAAAAGCTTAAGAAGAGCTGGAAAAAGCTTCATCAGCTTACTTATTTGGCAATGTTCTTATTGCTGTGGCATGTTATTGACAAAATGTGGGGGCATTGGACTTGGTTAACCCCTCCTTCTCTATTGATGACTGGGACGATTACTCTCTTGTTTCTAATTCGGATAGTGCGCGAACATCGTTTTTTCGCTAGGCCAAAAGAGCAGGATTCTGAATCCCCTGTTACTCAGCAAACAAGTTCCAAAGCTGACTAATTGACTGCTATTTCTCGCGCATTTTTGAGCGCAAATTCAATTATTTGTAGGCAAGAAAAGATGGCTAAAACTACTCAAAAGAGCAACTGGATTATGTTCCTGTTGATTTCTACGGCAGCAACTTTATATGGACTAAAAGCCCATGAACCGCTTGGTCGTACCGTTGCCTATCAATCTGCTCCTTCTGGAGAGATATCTACGACTCACCAAACAATCCAGACCTTGAAAAGTCATCGTGTGTGGGTCCATGCGATCGCGCTCAGCCCCGATGGTGAAACCCTAGCGAGTGGAAGCTATGACGGCAAACTTGAGCTTTGGAATCTGCGAACGGGCACCTTACGTCAAACGCTGGATGCCCATGAAGATGCGGTATCCTCGTTGGCGATTAGCGCTGATGGTCAAACCCTAGTCAGTGGAAGCTGGGATAACCGTATTGATGTGTGGGACGTAAAAACCGGGCAACACCTGCGCACCTTAGAAGACGCAGCAGATGATGTCACCGCGATCGCACTGAGTCCTGACGGCAAATCCTTGGCTGCTAGCGCTGCTGACCAAACGATCAGGCTTTGGGAACTGAAGACGGGCAGGCAACTGCATGTTCAAAAGACTCCCGCTGTTGTTCTGTCCCTGGCTTTTAGTCCTGATGGTCAAGTCTTGGTAGGCGGGAGCCGTGACGGGGTCGTGCGGTTTTGGCAACAGGAAGACCTAACCCCGAGCTTTGCCCTTGAAGGGCATAAAGGGGCTGTGCGATCCATCTCCTTCAGTCCAGATGGCGTGTTATTGGCAAGTGGAAGCCAGGACCACAGTGTGAAAGTGTGGCATCTGTCTAAAGGACAACTCTTGCATACGCTACAGGGACATGACGCGCCAGTCTTATCCGTTGCGTTTAGTCCCAATGGTCGCCGGTTAGCGAGTGGGAGCTATGACCGCACAATTAAGGTATGGTCCCCATTATCAGGGCAGCCACTGAAGAAGTTGGTTGGACATACCAAGTCGGTGCGATCGATTCAGTTTAGTCCAGATGGACAGATCCTAGTGAGTTCTGGCAGTGATGCAACTATGAGAGTATGGCCGATCGCTACCGCGGCAGCTTCCCATTAAACCTCAATGTAACGCCAGAAGATCCAGCAATTTATATCTTGTAAGCACAACTAAGACCAGTGAGCTGGAACATAGAGCCTCAAAATGCAGTCGGGTAAAATAATAGAGCGGTTTAAAAATTAGGAAATAGCAAAAAAGCAAGCCCATCAGTCTTGACAACCCTGATCAGGATTAACATTTCTGGGCCTTTAGGCCATTGGCTAGTCTTGAAGAACCCACAACCTGAAGCAGTAGTTCTGTTCTGAGCATCTTTATTGAGATGGGCTACAATTCCTTTACCTAGGTTGCCACTTGAATTTATCGTGTTTTGTAGAGGTCTCAATCGACGGTATGCCTAAGATGTTGTCTCGAAGTATGCCTTTGTTAGCAAAAAGTGTTGCGATCGCATCCATTGCTGGTATGTGCCTACAAACATTACCGAGCGATGCCCGGTTTAATCCGGGGGGCACCGTCGGCAAGCCTGGCAATCGACGGGGACTGGCAACTCGAGGGGGCGGCTGCAAGGCCAGCGGCAATCCAACTTTAACCACGCTTGTGCCCAAAAATAATGTGGGTCTGACGGCCTCGGCAACACCAACTTTTTACTGGTTTATCCCCCAAAATACCTATCAATATGTCAACTTCTCTCTGTACAACGTGGATACAGATGATAACCCTACCGATTTAATCTATGCTTCGACCTCTCGCATTTCAGGGGAAGGGGGTTTAGCTAGCGTCTCCCTACCAGAGCAAGGTACCACGCAATCTTTAGAAGCTGGTAAGAGCTATCGCTGGATGGTGCGGCTCCTTTGCTCCGGCAATGATCGGCGAGGACTCTCCGCGATGGGGTGGATCACCTACACTCCACCTAGCCCTCAGCTTGCCAATCAGTTAGCTGCACAACCAGGCAACAAGGCCGATGTCTATGCTGAGGCAGGTTATTGGTATGACGCCGTGAAAGAATTGGCGCTGCAGAAACAAGTCAATCCCAATAATCCTGAAGTGAACCAGGCTTGGAAAGCGCTGATGGAATCGGAGTTTGTTCAATTAAATCAAATTGCGGCTCAGTAGACTGCATGGGTAGCATGAAGATCGCTAGATATCTAAGCCTTGAACCGTCTCAGTTGGGGGATGTTCAATAGTGAACTGGTACTCAATCCCCTGGCGTTGCTGGGGAGCCAAGACTAGCGTCCAATCTAATTGCCCCAATTCACCCATCTCAATTCTGGGCTGACTCTGAGTCAGTCGGACCTTAAGGCGTTCATCTCGACTCACAGGCAGCTGTTCCGTCAGCTTGAGCTTAGCAGTTTGCTCAAGGAAGTTAGTGACCCCTAAGCGATAGGCAAAGGTGATGCGGCGCTGGCCTCCGATCAGTTTTTTGTCTACCTGGCGTTCGATGAGTTCCCGTTCTATCCCCAGTCCTTCGTCAATCCCGAGATCGGTCTTGAATTCTTGCCCAGGGGCCGTATGGTCGAGTTGGGCAGTGCCAACGAACATGCGATCGCGAAAAATATTCGCTTTTCCTGGCAAGAGGGTGACACCGTCCGTAGGGTTTTTCACTGTGGCCTGGAGATAGGCAAAACTAACCCGGCTAGGCATGGCAATATGCTGGCAGTCCACGGGATAATCTTTATTAGCTAGGGTGACAGTATGAGGGTTGCCATCGCTGGGAATATCACTATTGCCGCCAATCCTAAACGACACCACCGTCCCGGATTTAGAGATATCTGCCGTTGCCACCTGGGCCTTTTTCTTCGGGGCTGGGCTGGGTGGGGGCGGTGCAGCTGCTTTTAGATCTGCTCCAGCTTCTAGAGCCGCAGCCATCGGTGCAGCGGACTTTCGCCGTTTCAGCATCTCCGCTTGCGGTAAGTTGATATACCATGGCTCTAGCTTGGGTGGTAAGGAACCTAGTCCAGGCTTGGCAGTGGATAAGGTTAAGGCGATGGCCTCCCAGCTCTCTCCTGTGGTCTGCTCCACTTCCGCTAGATAGGAAAGTTCAAGAACACCCGTTTCAGTATTGAACTGCAAATCGTAAAGGGGACGCCATTGGGCCCGGTTGACCCGATAGATTACCTCTAAATCCAAACTGCCAGCAGCAGCAGTAATTTTGACAACAAGATGATAGCGTTCATGGGGACGACGCATTTGTAGTTTTTGGAGCTGGTCTTCCAGTAATTGCTGCTGCTGTTGGAGAGTTTCCTGCTGGCCTTCAATGCGAGTCACTGCATCGCTATAGGCTTCATATTGCTCACCCCAAAACTCAAATAGGGCACGGGTTTCAGACAGGGTTTGCTGCTTCACGATCTGCTTCGACAAGGTTGGAATTGCTTTTTCACTCAGTGCTTCCACTGCCTGCCGTTTTAGTTTGACTGCCGCCACCTGATCTTGATACCGCCGTTGCTGTCGCTGCAGCTTTTTGATTTGAGCTTCTAATTGAGCGACTTCTGGAGCAGCAGATTTCAGAGTAGCTACTGACTCTGTCCTCACCCCCAATAACTGCAATGCTTGGGTACTGGAACCGGAGACTCGCACCGATTCAGTTTGTAAGGTCATGGGCAAATCAGGAATGACTAGCTCCTGCTCACTGCCCGTCAGTTCAACTGTGCCGTGGCGGGTAATCTGGGCCTGACGACTATAGACGGTAACCGCTGTAATTTGAGTATCAATCGTGGTTTGCATGCGCTTAGGAGACAATTCGAAGCAGAGGGACGTTCAATTTAGGGGCCGTTCCACACCCTAGCACTAAGTGAGGTATCCTAAATCCCATCAACCCTAGAGCGCTATTCTGAAAATACCCCAGCAATAAGATTCCCCAGAGGGAGAGGTGAATGGGTATGGAGACTTGCGATCGCACATTCAGTCACGTTGCCAATCTGACCGATCTACCCGCATCGGGCTGTCATGTCGTCTATGTGGATGGTAAAGCCATTGCCCTCTTCCGGCAGAATGATCAGATTTTTGCCATCGATAACCGCTGTCCCCATATGGGGTTCCCCCTCCATAAAGGCGCTGCTCAGGATGGCATTCTCATCTGCCACTGGCACCATGCCCGCTTTGATTTAGCCAGCGGGGGCACCTTCGATCTGTGGGCGGATGATGTCCAGTCTTTTCCCGTGGAGATTCGGGAGGGCCAGATTTGGGTGGATCTGACTACTCCCCAGGATCGAAAAGCCTATTATCGACAGCGTCTCACGGATGGCTTGGAGCAGAGTATTTCCCTAGTGATTGCTAAATCGGTATTGGCATTACTGGCCTTGGGAGTCGATCCGGCTGAACTGATTGAAATAGGGCTAGCTTTTGGTAGCCGCTATCGTCGAGCCGGTTGGGGAGCAGGTTTAACGATCTTGACCTGTATGGCCAATCTTTTACCCCATCTAGATGAGGAAGATCGTCCTTTAGCCCTATATCACGGGTTAAGTGCTGTCGCTCGGGATTGTTCAGGCTCGCCGCCCCGCTTTGATATCCAGCCGCTACCGCAAACCACAACTGAGTTTGACACGCTGAAAGGCTGGTTCCGGGAGTTTGTAGAGGTCCGAGATCAGCAAGGGGCCGAACGCTGTCTAGTCTCCGCCATTCGTAGTGGTGCTAAACCTGAGCAAATTGCTGAGATGCTTTTTGCCGCCGCCACCGATCATCGATTCCTCGATGGCGGTCATACCCTGGACTTTACCAATAAAGCCCTAGAAGCGTTAGATGGGGTGGGTTGGCACCAAGCTGAAGTAATTTTGCCTAGCTTAGTGCAGGGATATACAGATGCCGAACGCATGGAAGAGTCCAGTGCTTGGCGCAGTCCCGTTGACCTGGTTGCTCTTTTGGAGCAGGCCTTTACCAAGTTGCCGCAAATCTATCAGGCATCCCAGCAGACGCCAGTGGATCAAGCGACTTTGATCCCGATCCTCTTAGGCGATGATCCAGCCCTCATTATTGAAGTGCTGCTTAAAGCTATTCAGAACGGATGCAGCGACGTTAAATTGGCCCAGGTGGTCACCTATGCCGCTGCTAGGCGGGTGGCTCAATTCAGCATCAACAATGATTTTCGAGATTGGGATATTGCCCATCACACCTTTACATTTGCCAATGCGGTTTGTCAGGGGCTACGACGGGTTCCTGCCGTCACCCTAGTGCGAGGGGTGTTTGATGCAGCCATGCGGATTTATCTCAATCGGTTCCTCAATATTCCCCCGGTTCCTCTACCTCGACCCGAATCCCAAGCGCCCTCTTTGGCAACACTCCCTGACTTACTCGATCGTCAACAACAGGTGAAGGCGGTGGGTGAGGTGGTGGCTCAGTTTCAATTCAACGGGGGTGAAACACAGGCTCTATTGGCTGAACTGGGGAAACTCTTGCTACGGGAAGATCGCAATTTCCATACCATTCAAGAAATGGAAGCTGCGGTTCGCCAGTATGGGCAATGGTCAGACCCCAATACCCGTCCCTATTGGTTAGTGGCAGCCTCTCGCTACTTGGCTGCCCATGCGCCCACTGCCAGAGCCCAAGGACAAACCTATCGGATTGCTCACCGTCTCCAGCAAGGGGATCAGGTCTTTGAGTAGGAGAAGGATATGAGATTGATTAGAGTGTCTATCAGTATGTCTTTGGCTATAAGCTTGGGATTTTGCACCGCTCCATCTCAACTTTCGCCGCAGTCGCCACCTCCACCTCCCACTATGCAGTATCAAAAGCAGGCGTTACCGAAGGCAGTCGTGCATGTAATTCGGATTCCAAATCACCCTCGCTATACCCTGCGTCTCGATGTCGCGGATGGTCTCCAAA
Source organism: Acaryochloris sp. IP29b_bin.176 (assembly GCA_028285315.1). GTDB lineage: Bacteria > Cyanobacteriota > Cyanobacteriia > Thermosynechococcales > Thermosynechococcaceae > Acaryochloris. The sequence goes on along the minus strand of JANQPU010000052.1, from coordinate 34,644 downwards.
CCGTGGCTGACTTTGCCCAAAGCACTCCAAAACCCATTGCTGTGATCAACGGGGGGTACTTTGATCCTGCTAATCAACAAACCACATCCCATATTCGTCGGGGTGACCAAATCCTGGCTGACCCGACTCAAAATTCAAGGCTGGTCGATAATCCAGATCTCAAGGTCTATCTGCCTAAAATCCTCAATCGTTCAGAGTTCCGGCAGTATCAATGTGGTTCTAAGATTACCTACGCCATTACCTTGTATAACCAGCCCATCCCCCCAGACTGTACCCTGGCCTATGCCTTGGGTGCAGGCCCTCAGTTACTGCCCCAACTGACTGCACAAGCGGAAGGGTTTACGGATTCTGTTGATGGTCAGGTGATTCGAGATGCCATTGGCAGCCGTCAGCCCAATGCCAGAAGTGCGGTCGGTATTAGTGGCAAGGGAGATGTACTTTGGGTAATGGTGGAGCAGCTGTCTGCCACAAAGCCAGGACTCTCATTACCAGAACTGGCTGATTTTATGCAGCAGCAAGGGGCTGAATCTGCTTTAAATCTTGATGGCGGCAGTTCGTCCTCCCTGGTGTATCAAGACCAGGTCATCACTGGCAAACAGTGGCAGGGAGAGCCACTGATCCGACCAGTGAAATCAGTATTGATGGTGCTGAAGAACACGCCTCAATAAAGGTGCCATTTAGTAGGTGGGAACTGCGTGTAATTAGCGACTCGGGTGATAAATTTTGATACTGCCTTGAGCGATAAGGGGCTGGAGAATTTCGTCCGTTGGCTGGGTTTCAGGCGTAGTGGGCGTTGGAGGTTGGAGCTGGGACTCCAGTCGTGCGATCGCAATTTTCAGTGCTGCTGCGGTTTGATGATTCGTACAAGCTTCCAATTGATTACGAAGCTGTTCGATCTTATCTACGGTTAACAGAGCCATCGGAGTCCACATATCAAAGGTTCCAGAGATCATTAAACCATTGAATTGACATGAATCGGCATTCAACAACGGCCCTTTAGAAAAGTTTCAATTTCTTATTCCCTCAAGAGACTAACCATTGGGGATAGTTCCCAGACCTTCATGATTGGCAGGTATTAGCCATCGCCTGAGTTCTCCTCCCCAGGGGTCGATTGAATTTGCTGAGCCCAACCCAAAACGTACGATATCCGTTGTTGTTGAGATTCTTAGCGCGGATACAAGACCACATCCCAATCGGCTGTTTGAGATAGCCAATTGCATCGAATTTCTGGGCACAGTTCTTGCTATTTGTACAGCGAGTTTTGATGGGCGCAGAATGGCCTTGGTCAAACACATAGAAAGAGATGATTTCTGTCGTTGCTTTTTGACGTTTGGGGTTGTGCTTGCCTTTGCGATTTTTGACCGCACACTTAGCCCGAATGTTACCGAAATAACAATGCCCTTTAGCCCAATAACCCTTGGCTTTGACATTAAACCCTTTGGTTTTGGCGTGGACGGGAGCAGTCAAGGTTGCACAAGCCAAAACTGCTGCGATGATAGTTGCTCCGCCGATCATGATTTTTTTCATAACGGATCTTCTCCTGATGAATTTGAGGGACTCCGTCAACTATCGGTGCATCGAACTTGAGCAGTCCCATCCTTTTGTAGAGATGAGCAGAATCATTTATGCAAAACGCTGAAAAACAGGATGGGTTTTGCCTTGCCATTTATGCCAAACGAGAGCAGTATTTTTAACCACACAACCCTAAAAATATTGCTTATATTTAAGAGAAGTTTGCGGCTGGCATGGCAAGAGGTAATTGTGTCTTTATACGCTGAACTACATCGACATTTGGGTGGATCGGTTGTGCCGCGAATTCTGTGGCGATACTTTAAACGGAATCGGTCCGATCTAGCGCAACCCTTCACGGACTATCCCCAGTTTGAAGAATTCTATTGTCGACCTCGGGAATCCTTGGCCGAATACTTAGAACTGCATACTCTTGTGGAAAGCGTCCAGACGCGCGAAACGCTACCTTACTTTATCTCTCGATTAATTCGAGGAGCTTACGTTTTTGAGAATCTTGCCTACCTGGAGATGCGGTATACGCCCTATCTTCGCACTTCCGATCAGCTTAGCCAAACGGAACGCATTGACCAAATGGCCGAGATTGTGGAAATTGTCGGTCAAGCCAGCCAAGTTAAAGAATATCCCATCGTCACTAGCCAGATTCTCTGTATGCATGCTCGCTTACCCTACGAGGTCAACCGAGCCATTGTGGAGATTGCGGCTCAAATGCCGGAGTATGTCTGCGGTATCGACCTTGCGGGTGGGGATGATTTGTATCGCGATCGCATCGATGAATTTGTAGATCTCTATGCCTATGCCCGCTCTCTAGATCTCAAAACCACTTGCCATCTTTATGAAACGGAAGGTGGGGCACATCCTGAACTGCTTCCTTATCTGATGCGGATCGGTCATGGCATCCAGATCCCCCTGCAGCATCCCGAACTCCTACCTGCCGTTGCCCAGCGTCGGCAATGTTTAGAGATCTGTCCTACCACCTATCTAAAAACCGGCACCCTGCAAAGTATCCAGCAACTCAAGGTTGTATTTGATCGCTGTTTTGAAGCAGGGGTTGATGTGGCCATTTGCACCGACAACGCCGGCCTCCACAATGTTCGCTTGCCCTTTGAGTACGAAACACTGCTCACGCAAGATGTGATCAGCTTTGCCCAACTCAGAGCCTGCCAAGAGAATGCGTTTCGACATGCCTTTGCCTGGCCCCTCAATCAAGGTCCGGCTGCTATTCTGAATGATGTTCTAAACTGGGCTCCAGCTGCTATCAAGCCAAGTAGGGCGACTGTCTCCGCACCCTAATTTCCATATTATCCTGGGAAAGACGGTCCTTCAGTGGCACAGGTAGCCAACGTAGAACGTTTTGTCGAGACGCTATCAGCATTGTGAATGTCTTCAATTCGCTATCGATCAGGGCTGATCATTTGTTTAGTGGCCTTTGTCCTATCGCTCCTACTCCATCTTCCCAGCTCTGCCCAAACTCCCAGTCCAAGCGCCGTTCCCAAACCCCCAGCTCAACCGCCACTGATTATTCCTAACCTGTCTAATCCGCTCGTTTCTGACTGGATCTGGTTAGATGGGCGTCGCCTATTTAAAGTCGCTGCCACGAAAGGCAACTTATCCGAACGCACTCAAGCTGTGCAGGAGAGTCTGGAAGCAATTAAACAGAATTATCTTCGATCTGACACAGCGGACCCCCAGGTAGAAATCAGAACCAGCAATAACCTACCCGTTATCTATGTGAATGACCAACATTTGTTAACCATCACTACCCTGGATGCGGAGCTACGTGGCATTGAAGTCACCACCTTAGATGACCCGATCAAAACTACTGTGGAAATGGCGTTGCGTCGTTCAAGAACAGAGCGTCAGCCCCAATTCTTGCAGCAACAGATCATGATTGCAGTCAGTCTGATTGCCTTTGCGATCCTAGTGAATCGCCTCATCTATCTTTGGCAACGCCGCTTAAGTCGCCCTGCTAAGGCTATTGCTGCTCCAATGATTGATGGCAAAACGCAACTGCCTCCCGTTCAATTTTGGGTGGGTTTCACAGGGGTCCTGCGTCAAACGCTCAGTATCCTGCAAATCTCGATTGGGATTGTCTGTTTACTGATCTGCTTGGATCGATTCCCCTACACCCGCCCCATTAACATTTGGTTGCTTAAGAGTCTCCCCATTCCGTTGACCTTGACCTTTGTGGCATTATTCACCTACCTGCTGATCCGCTTGAGTTGGGCCCTAGTGAATCGATTTGCCTTGGCGTTAACGGTCACCCCTTTTTTAACGCCCCTGGCTTCTCGACGGATGCTGCTGAGAATCTCAACCATTGCCAATGTGATCAAAGGGGGTGCGGTTCCTGTCTGGATCAGTATTGGCGTGATTGTTGCCTTGATCCTCTTGAAAGTAGATGTAGGGCCTTTGCTCGCTGGAGTTGGTTTGGTGGGCGTGGCTATCTCCCTCGCATCCCAAAGTATTATCAAAGATGCCCTGAATGGATTCCTAGTGATTGTGGAAGATCAATTTGGCGTGGGTGATGTGATTCAGGTGGGTGAGTATACGGGCGTGGTCGAAACTTTAAACTTGCGCATGACCCAAATCCGCAATGCCGAAGGACAACTCATTACCATTCCTAACAGTGAAATTCGCATTGTCGCCAACCTTTCCAGTGAGTGGTCACGGGTTGATCTCAATATTCCCATTCCCTATCATGCTGATGTTGATCAAATGCTAGATCTGATTCAGTCCACCGCGCAGGTGATGGCCGCTGAGCCCGATTGGGAAAAACATATCCTCGAACCCCCTCAACTAATGGGCGTTGACGATTTTGATCATCGGGGTCCCATTGTTAAGGTCTGGATTAAAACGCAACCGCTGCAACAATGGGCTGTCTCTAGAGAGCTTCGCCGTCGGTTAAAGCTAGCGTTTGACCGAGCAAATATTTCCATTCCTATTCCTCAGCATCAATTGTGGTTCCATCGACCTCATTCTTAATGATGAAGCGGATAAGATGAGAGTCTCATCTATCGTGTAGTCAGCAGGGAGACAACGACTACGGTTGGATTGTAGAGTTGAAAGAGGTGCTGGATACTTGAGTTTGTCTAGATCCGTTAAGCTGTAGCTAGCAAAGTCAATGAGGTTACGGTATGAGGAGACGAATCACCGCAGCGCTACTGACAGCAGGCTTATCTCTGTGTATTACCGGGATAGCTTGGACGGAGCAAGTAAAACGACAGGGATCCGCAGTTGAACCTAATCCTGTGGTAACGCACCTTGTTTTGCGTAATCATACTATTACTATGACCGCTGCCCCAGAAGGTCACCGTTACACAGTCGGCGATACTTCTTCTGGAGAAATTCTCCATGCGGCCCTGACAGAGGTTGAGATGGAAGAGCAATATCCAAGCCTGCTCAGATTGCTACAGCCTGCTGTCGCGGACGAGGATTCGACACTGATGATGTTGGCTCCGGTTGCAAAGTAACTTCAAAGCTGTCTACATCCGCTAATGTAAATTGCCGTAGCACTCATCGCTCGGTCTCTCAAAGAATAGGCAGATCTATCTGTCATTTCCTTGCTGAAGGTTAGGATTCTATCAGCATCCCGGCCGTCGCTGCAATTGCGCACTCATCTTGCCAGTCCATCCATAAGCCTTCCAAGTCATGGGCGATGCTATCGCAATCCGAAAAGCGACTTTATTTTATAACGAACATATGTTATAAAATAATTGACTCATAAATAACTGATGTTCTTAGCCATGCCTAAGGTTGTTGATCGTGAACAGTACCGTAAAGAGCTGCTGAATGGCTGTGTTGAACTCTTTGCTCAAAAGGGCTATGGTTCGAGCACCATGCGGCAGATCGCTGAGGGCCTGGGCGTTTCCACTGGCACGCTGTACCACTATTTCAAGAGTAAGGAAGATATATTCATGCAGCTTGTGCAGGAGCTATGTGAGCAGGATATCTCTCGGTTCTTTGCTCAGGCTTCTGAGGTGGAGGGGCTGGAAGCTCGCCTACAGGCTGTCATGGATTTCGTTTTGAAGAACCTACAGTATTACCAGCAGCAGATGCTGCTATGGGTCGATTTCTTCCAGCAAACTCGGATAGGTAGCGATGAGGAGCTTCAGTTCCTACGTCAGATCTGGAATGGTACGCGTGATGCAACTGTAGACTACCTCCAGCTTCCGGATACGAAGCTAGCGGACTTTCTGATGATTTTTATTGATGGTCTGATTATTCAGTGTATTTATAACCGAAGCGCCGAAGATGCCGACTGGTATCACAGCCAAAGCCAACTCATGATCCAAATGGTACTTAACCATGAACAGTTTTCCTCTTAAGCTGAAACCGAAACCCTGGCTGATGGGTTCGGTGATTGTAGCCACTGTCGTCAGTGGCGGGATTGTCTTCGTAGGTCTTTCTCAAAGTGGATGGCAGGTTGCGAATCCATCAGACTCAAGCCCCCGCCCAACTACTGCACTCCCTAGCGTTGCTGCGTTGGGCCGACTTGAACCAACCGGGGAGATTGTCAAAATTGCCGCACCGTTAGCCTTGGATGGGGATCGCCTGGCCGAACTCAAAGTCAACCTAGGAGATATCGTGCGGGCAGGTGACTCCATTGCCGTTTTGGATTCCCGCGATCGCCTTGTGGATGAGGTGGCTCAAGCCCAAGCACAACTGCGCGTCGCTCAGGTAAAGCTGGCCCAAGTGCAGGCAGGTGCAAAGTCCGGTGCCATCAACGCCCAAAGAGCAACCGTCTCCCAGGAGTCAGCAGAGTTGGCGGGGCAACTACGGATTCAGCGGCAAACGATTGCCCGTCTGGAAGCCCAGTATGAAGGCGATCGCAGTGCTCAAACAGCAGCAGTCCAACGGCTGCAGGCTGAACTCCGCACGGCAGAGAAAGAACTGGCCCGCTATCAATCCCTCTACCAAGCAGGGGCAGTTTCTGCATCTCTCTTTGATAGCAAGCAACTGAGTGTAGACACGACCCGTCAGGCGTTGAAGCAGGCCACCGCCGAGCTCTCCCGCACCAATGCGATTGCGCAACGTCGCCTCCGGGAAGCCCGTGCCGAACTCACTCGTTCACAAAATACAGGGCAAGCCCAGGTTGCATCAGCGCGCTCCCGGCTAGCGGAAGTGGCAGAAGTCCGGTCTGTGGATATCCAGATGGCCCAAGCCGAAGTCGATGCTGCCCAGGCGTCCCTGACCAAGGCTAAGAGGAATCTTGCCCGAGCCACGATCAAGGCTCCGAGTGCAGGGCAAATCCTCAAGATCTACACTCAGCCGGGTGAACAAATGAGTTCCGATGGCATTGTGGCCTTGGGGCAAACGGAGCAAATGTTGGTTATAGCTGAGGTTTACCAAAGCGATATTCATCGCATCCGGTTAGGGCAAACCGCGACGATCCGAGGCCAAGGATTTCCCGGTGAACTACATGGCCAAGTGATTGAGCTAGGCCGTCAAATTAGTCGTCAGCAGGTCTTTAGTGGGGACCCCGGTGAAAATCTCGATCGCCGGGTAGTTGAGGTCAAGATTGCTTTGGACTCTGAAGCTAGCCAGCGAGTTGCCAATCTCAGCAATTTGCAGGTGCAGACGGTGATTCAAGTTGCAGATGACTCTTAATTTGACACTTTTTATAACGAACGTTTGATTTTGGAAAACGGACATGAAAAGTCTGAGTAACAGCGGGTGGCAACGGCCTAAGTTTCTGAAGAAAACCCCCTTGGCTTGGTTGCAGGTGACGCGGGAGCGAACGCGACTACTGGTTGCGATCGCAGGCATCGCTTTCGCCGACATGCTGATTTTCATTCAGATGGGCTTTGAGGGAGCCCTATATGATGCTGCTATTCAACCCCACCGCAATCTGCAAGCAGATCTCGTCCTAACTAACCCCCAAATGCAGACCCTCTTTTCGGTAAAAGCCTTTCCAAGAGCGCGACTTTACCAAACCCTGGCTCATCCCCAGGTGAAATCCGTGAATGGGGTGTATATCGCTACTGGACAATGGAAGAACCCTAAAACCAAGCGAGAACGAGCCATTTTGGTGTGGGGAATCGACCCTGCGGAACCCTCATTTAAGTTTACGGAGGTAACGCAAAATCAAGACAAAATTCAGCCACTGCATCGGGTCCTGTTTGATCAAGCAGGACGACCTGAATATGGATTTACTACCAGCGATTTTGAGCAAAAAGGCCATTTCACAACCGAACTCAACGACAAGCTAATTCAGGTGGATGGGGTATTCACGAACGGAGCGTCCTTTGCCGCCGACGGTAACGTGATTGCTAGCGACTCCACCTTTCTGCAATTGTTTCCCAACCGTAGCCCAGACCAGATTGAGGTGGGGTTAATTCATCTGCAGCCGGGGGCTAATCTGGCGCAAGTGCGAGCAGATTTAGAGGCGCTGCTGCCGAACGATGTTCTGATTGGCACCACCGAGGACTTTGCCCAAATCGAGCGAGATTACTGGGCAAACGGTACGGGCATTGGTTTCATTTTTGGCCTGGGCGTGGGTGTTGGCTTTATTGTTGGCATCGTGATTGTCTACCAGATTCTCTATTCTGATGTCTCCGAACATCTGCCAGAATACGCCACCCTGAAAGCCATGGGCTATACCGACAACTACCTGTTGGGAATGTTACTCCAGGAAGCCTTATTACTCGCGGTTTTGGGTTATTTACCGAGTGTGGGATTGGCATTGGGGCTCTATCAACTTGCCTTTGCGGCAACCATGCTGCCCATTGCTATGACGGCACAACGGGCCATCTCAGTTTTGATCTTGACCATTCTGATGTGCTCTGTGTCAGGGGCCATTGCCATGCGCAAACTGCGGTCTGCCGATCCAGCCGATATTTTCTAACCCGCCCTCTCTATCCTGCATGATTATGAACCTCATTCCTCTAGCAGAAAACCTATGGACTGTGACTCAACCCTTCCGATATCTAGGATTAGAGGTTGGCACTCGTATGACTGTCGTCCGCCTGAGTCAGGGGGAGCTAATTCTAATTTCCCCCATTCAGCTACAGACGGATGATGGCGCAACCCTCAATGCCCTGGGTACTGTGGGTCATCTAATTGCACCGAACCAATTCCATCACCTGTATTTGGGCCAAGCCCAGTCTCTCTATCCAGATGCCATGGTTTGGGGGGTAGACGGGTTGGCAGAGAAGCGTCCCGATTTGAAGCTGGATCGTTTGTTGAATCAGACGGGTAGCTTTGGCAACGAACTGGATTATCTACCCTTTGAAGGCTTTGGGGCGCTTTTGCCCCAGGGAATTTGCCTCGCTCATGAAACCGTCTTTTGGCATCGGCCTAGTCGGAGTCTGATTCTGACGGATACCTCCTTTCATTTTGATGAAGCCTACCCTTGGGTAACCCAGTTGGCTACCCGAGTTCTAGGGTCTTACAACGTGCTGAAACCTTCCTATTTTGAGAAATGGGGGAGTCGCGATAAGGCCAAGGTCAAAGCGTCCGTTCAGAAGGTGTTGGCGTGGGATTTTGATCGCGTTATTCCGGCCCACGGCAGTATCGTCGAGACCGACGGCAAAGCTCAGTTCAAAGCGGGCTTTGAGTGGTTTCTGGAAGAGGTGCTGTAGCGAATTGCTTTTTGCTTTGGAATGATTCCTATGTCTAACGTCATCATTGCCCACCAACTCAACCACTCCTTCGGTGAAGGTCAGCTCCAGAAACAGGTCTTGTTCGACATTAACCTGGAGATTCAGACTGGCGAAATTGTCATCCTCACAGGCCCGTCAGGGTCTGGGAAAACGACGCTACTAACACTTTTAGGGGGGTTAAGAGCCGCCCAAAGGGGGAGTCTCCAGATTCTAGAGCAAGAAATTCTGGGCGCGTCTAAGCAGCAGCTCAGCCAACTGCGCTGCCACATCGGCTATATCTTTCAGGCCCACAACCTGATGAGCTTTTTAACGGCGAAGCAAAATGTGCGTATGTCCTTGGAGTTACACGACCATTTTCTCGATCAGGATCTAGATGCGATCGCATCCAACATGCTCAGCGCGGTTGGCCTAGAAGAACGCATCAACTACTACCCCGATCAACTCTCAGGGGGACAACGCCAGCGGGTCGCCATTGCTCGTGCCCTCGCCAGTCACCCCAAAATTATCCTGGCAGATGAACCGACAGCTGCCCTAGATAAAAAGTCGGGACGCGATGTAGTGGAGATCATGCAGCGCCTTGCCAGGGAACAGGGCTGCACTATTCTCCTCGTCACTCACGATAACCGCATTTTGGATATTGCTGATCGGATTATCTATATGGAAGATGGACATTTAGCCCCAATGCCGGAAATGGCGGTTAACAAAACGTCTTCTATGGAGATAGGCCGATCGGAAACCATCGCAGCTTACGGTTAGTCCGCTGCTTGTCCCGAACTCAGATTACATGCAAACGGATCTCAGATAACTTGTGGGATCAAGCTTTTGGGGAGGGGAGCAGAATCCAGCGTTGCGTCAATATCCCTAACACTACTCCCAACCCTAGAACCAACCAAAACCCTAAAGGTGATTGTTCTAAACCATTAGGCAAGTTCATGCCAAACAAGCTGCACAGTGCGGTTAGAGGTAAGAACGCAGCCGCCAAAAAATTAAGACGTTGAGCCGTGCGGACCGATTCTAAGCTGAGACGACTCTGTTCCTCCGCTCGTTGGGCTAAATCAAACTCCAGAGCATTTTTGACATCGGTATAGAGTAAATCCAAGGTTCTATCTAAATCGTAGGCCCAATCTCTCAGGTCAATGATCTCCCTATCCTCAGGGACATATTCCCGAGCGGCTTGCAAAGTATCCATCATGTTTTTGGCAGCACGATGAATAGGAGCTAAGGTTTCTAAAATTTGGAAATAATTGTTGGCACCGTCCGCCTGACTATACTCTTGACTGAGTTTTTGCTCTGCCTTGCTATAGTCTTTGAGGTGTTTTTTCAGCCTAGGGAAACCTTCTCCTCCTTCGCTACACTTCCAAGTACCTTGTGGGTGACGCCAAAAGAAAATCCCTTGCCGCTGCCGACTTCCAGGCTGTGGGAGTTTATGGAGAACCAGTAACAGATGGCCCTCGGCTAGCATGGCACGTTGTTTCCCAGCTCCCTTTTGACCAAAACGACGTTTGATTTCATCCGGTAATTGCCAATTGGCAGGCAGGTGCATCGTCATTATTCTCAGTGATATCTCTTATTCCCAATTTGCCCACCTGTAAAGGAGATTGTGCAGACAGAGATAGGGGTTACCCAGAAGCATCACACCTAAAATGGGCTCACCACGATCGAAAAGAAGAGTTGACTATCATCAAAACCGCTGGTCTCAGGGCCAATGGAGATGATCGGAATTCCCCAATCTAAACGAGCGGACATCAAGTCTGACCACTGCCATCTGAGGCCCAAACCCACAGCTGCTAGAGTCTCAGTTCTCCCCGGATTTGAGTTAGAAAGAGTGTAACTCCATCCATGACCGATATCGAAGAATGGGGCAAGCTGTAATAGTCCTTCTTGGTTATCGCCAAACCGAGCTAGGGGTAAACGATACTCTGCGGAACCAAACAAGCCGTTATCAACAAGCAAAAGATTTTGGGGATACCCTCGGACACTATTGAGTCCCCCTAAGCCGTACTGCTGTAGAGGTACTAAGGGGCGGTCGGCAAACTGAGCAGTTGAACGCAGTAACAAGAGGTTGCTAGGGGCAAATTGCTTCACCCATTGAGCTTGTCCACGCCAGAGGAAAAACAGACCATCAGGTACATTAGGTTCGCCAGGCAGGGGTTGATTAATCGTGGCAAAGACATCTAAACCAACGCCGAACTCTGAGCGCAATGCCAAAACAGAGTCATTTCCCCGTTGGGTCCATTCCTGAAACAATCGAAGTTGAGAAATTTCCGTGCGCCCTTGACTATCAGCACCGGGCGATAGAGGAAATGGGAACCCCAGTAAAGAAGTGTCACTATCTTGGCGACCGAGGATAATTCCTAGCGCCAGCTCCTTCTGAGGGGTTTGAATGATGGGCTGACGATAGGTCAAACTCAGATCTCGGGACACGCCTTCGATATCCAACTGATCGAAGGGCTCTTCCACCACTCGACTCCAAACTTGGCTAAAGCTAGCACTAATCGTGCCATTGCGAGCATTGATGGGAAAGGTGTAGCTAAAGTCCACTTCATTGCTGCCATCGGTATTGGCATAGCCCAACTGAACCCCATCCCCAAACCCAAAGAGATTTGCTTCGTTGACAACGACTTGTCGTTGAAAGCTACCAATACTGCCAGAACGCTGGTTGTCTAAGACCAACTGCACATCAAAGGAGGGAGCCTCTGTAACCTTTACCTGCAGGATACTGAGACCGGGGCCTGAACCTGCGGTTAATTCAGCAGACAGGTTACCAATTAGGGGATCGATCTGAAGCAGCCGCATGGCTTCCAGTAGCTCATTGACGTTAAGCGGTGGCCCTGCTCCTAACTTGAGACGCTTGCTGACATAGCTGGATTTTAGGTGCGTATTGCCAGAGACTTCGATACCTTCCAGTCTTCCTTCCACGACTTGCAAGGTAACTACACCATTTTCAATCACCTGGTCTGCTGGTAGATAAGCCCCTGAGGTGATATAGCCTTGATCAATATAGTACTGAGTGAGAGCAGAACGGGCTTCTAGCAGTCGAGAAAAAGGTACAGCATCTCCGGTAAAGGGTTGGGTAACCGTTTCTATTTCCGCTTCACTTAAAACCGTGTTGCCGATAACGCGATATTTCGTTACGGCAATAAAATTAGGACTATCAGGTGATTCTGGCTGAGGAGTAGGCTGAGGTGGAGCATTCAGCAAGTCCTCTGAAGGAGGTAACTTTTGGGGAGCCCTAGGTTCTGGTTTAGGGAAGGTCTCAGGCTCAATGGGTTCAATCGGAGTAAGGTCTGGGGGGATATCTATGTCTGGAGTTCCAGGGCGTGGAGCTGGCTGAGCACTAACGTTCAGGGGTAGAGTGCAGAGTCCCCATAATCCCAAAAAACTTCTGAGAAGGTGAAAGCGAAGGCGAATAAAACGATATTCAGAAGCCATCTTTAGGGTTTATCAGTAACTGTCTTAGCTTAGGAATAGGGAAGTGATTCTAATTAGATTAAGCTCACTTTAACATCATGATGTCTCCTAAAAAATACGCAGTTCCTCAACAAAAATAAATCTTCCTAACCAGTTTTATTATTTCATGTCTTATCAATTCACTGGTCCATGAGACTTCAGAGTATATGGGTGATACAACCTGTTTATGTTGATATGAATATTGTTTTAACTCATGGAGCCTCATTCTTCATTAGCAACAAGCTTATTGAAAATATCATCAATCCTAAGATGCAACAGGAGTATAATTATCAATCTCTAACTGGAGACTTTCTACTTTCTCTTTGGTGTTGTTTTTGCAATAGAAAAGAGATAAGAAAATGTGTTTTATGTCAACCCTCTTATCCAGAGATTGGCGATAACACCTCTGGAAATCAATTAGAGTGAGTAGAGGAGAGAATCCTATTTAAGCCTTGTTTGCTCCTGTCTTATGTTGTTGCCCGCTAGCATCGAATTCACCAACCTCTGTCGAACACAGGTGATATTGTTGATGCAAAGCTTTCAGGCGAGTATGGGGGCTGTGTATTTATCCAAGGATCTACCCGCACAACAGCAGGGTGAGCTCATTCCCATCATCATTTATCCAGAAGACTTAGCTCAAAATCTCCAGCCAGCCACGCTTCAATTGCCTGCTAGTGGTGCTGACCCGACTTTTGTTTCGCCGTCCTCAGTGACGCTAGAGCAGACCAATGAATTGCCAGAATGTGAAAATGATGATTTCTGGCCGGACAAGGTTCTGCCCACCACCACGCTGGCGTTATCACAAGCCCAGCAAGTAGTGATTCCCTTGATTCACGAAGAGATGGTGTTGGGGTTGCTAGTAGTGGTCCGTGAACACCAATCCTGGAATAAGGTAGAACAATCTCAGTTGCAACAGATTGCCGATACGTTAGCCATTGCCTGTATTTTGGATCAGCGATCGCAATGGTTGGCTAATGCCCAATATCAGCAGCGAGCGTTGCAGTCGGAACAACATCAGACCCTCTCTAATCTGCTGCATCAGTTTCGCAATCCGCTTACCGCTTTAAAGACCTTGGGTAAGCTCCTTCAAAAGCGGTTTGGGGAGGATGAAAATAATCGCAAAATTGCGGCTAGTATTGTTGAGCAAAGTGATCGCTTAGAAGAGATGCTACGCCAGTTTGATGGCGCGATTGATCTAGGAGAGGCAGCGATCGAGCTGGATGTCGATCCATGGGTATCGGAAGCTCAACCAGTCCCCCCTGCACTCCCCCCTTCGTTACCCTTGGGAGAAGACGAGTTACATTTGCAACCTTGCAAACTCTCGGATATCTTACAACCGCTGATTCAATCGGCAGCGGGTCGTGTTGATCAAAAACATCTTCAGCTCACCGTTCAAATTCCTGATAATTTACCTCCCATCATGGCGGATGTTACGGCTCTGCGGGAGGTCTGTAGCAATCTGTTGGATAACGCCTTGAAATATACCCCTGCTGGAGGAGAGGTGCTGGTAGAGGCTTGTCGCCAATGGCCTGATGGCGGTCGACCTGGACAATTGGTATTGGTCAGCGATAGTGGACCCGGTATTCCCCAAACCGATCTAACGCGCATTTTTGAACGTCATTACCGGGGTGTGCAGGCCCAAACGGAAATCCCTGGAACAGGGTTAGGGTTAGCCATTGCCAAAACATTAGTAGAACAGATGCAGGGCGATATCCAAGCCTTTAGTCCCCGCATTGATCAGCCCGATAGATTGCCAATCACTGCACCAGGAAGCACGTTTATGGTGAAATTACCGGAATCTGACGTCAAGATTCCGGCCTAATCAGGGTAGCCTATAGGGGGCTGATGGCAGGATAGCAGCCTGTTTAGGTTCATTGCCATGAGTCCAAGAAAAACGTTCATGGGGAATAGTGTTGAATGCTGTTGAGCAATCCGATTGTGGCTGAGATGGCGATGGAAGCAGAGGATGCGATCGCAAATAATCTCAAGCAATTTTTGCTGGTATTATCGGTCTCTTTGAGTGTTGCCACGCTGCCGCAAGTGTTTAGCTGGTTCCGGCAAATCCCCTATACGCTGCTGCTAGTGATTGTGGGCTTGTGCTTAGCCTTTGTCGATGTCCGTTTGGTGGACTTGTCTCCAGAGCTGATTTTGGCAATCTTCTTGCCACCACTCCTCTTTGAGGCTGCCTGGAATCTGAAATGGTCTGACCTCAAAAAAGATCTTTTCCCTATCTGCCTCTATGCGCTTTTTGGTGTGGTGATCACCGTTGGTGGTGTCGCCTTTGGCCTCAACAAATTTGCAGGGATTTCCCTGACTACAGCGTTGTTAATTGGGGCGAGCTTATCCGCTACCGATCCCGTCTCCGTCATTGCTCTCTTCCGGGAATTGGGGGCAGGGAAGCGGCTCAAAACCCTGATGGAAGGGGAAAGCCTGTTCAACGATGGCATGGCGGTTGTGGCCTTTAGCTTTCTGGTGGGCTTGCCTCTAGGTGTGAGTACTTTCGAGCCGTCCCAAGTATTGGGACAACTGCTGGCTGTGATTGGGATTGGAATTGGCGTTGGCTCTCTGATTGGTTTTGGTATTTCCTACCTCACTCAACGGTTTGATTTACCTCTCGTGGAGCAGTCTCTCACCCTCGTATCTGCCTACGGCACCTATCTACTGACAGAAGATTTGGGCGGCTCCGGTGTCATTGGCGTAGTCACCACGGGCTTGGTTCTCGGCAACTTCGGCTCCCGAATTGGGATGAACCCCAGAACCCGGCTGATTGTCACGGAGTTTTGGGATTTTCTAGCCTTCTTCGTCAACTCCATCGTCTTTTTGCTGATCGGTGATCAGATTCGGTTTGCCATTTTGGGCGATAACTTAGGCACCATTATGGTGACGATTTTGGGGATGCTGGTTACTCGGGCCATCTCTATCTACGTCCTGGGTCTGTTTAGCAATGTCACGGTCAAGTCGGAGATTCCCATTAAAGATCAAACCGTCTTGTGGTGGGGGGGCTTACGGGGATCTGTGTCCATTGCTCTGGCCTTAAGCGTGCCTGCAGTGCTAGGGGAACGAGAAGAAATTATTGCCACGGTGTTTGGGGTGGTTTTATTCACTTTGTTGGTCCAAGGCTTAACCACCAAATTTTTGCTCCAGGGGCTAGGGTTGATTGGCGATCAGGCTCAACAGCAGGATTACCTGGCTGCGATCGCACGTCGGGCAGCGCTGTCTCGGGTCTTAGATTATCTAGAGAAAGGAGATTCTAGACCTGGCATTGAACCTGAATTCTATCGGTATCAAACTGCTTTAGTGGAAGGACAGCTTGCCAAACTGGAGTCGGAACTGGACGAGATGCAAAAACAATATCCCCAACTGAAAGACTTTACCGCTGAGCAGCTAAAAGAAGAATTACTCGCCATTGAAGCAGACACCTATGCTGAATTTGTGCGGGCGGGTCGTCTTAATAAAGAGTTAGCTCCCTTCCTGGCCGAGGTGTTTATTCCAGAATAAAGAGGGCTTAGATGTAACGGAAAACAACGGTCCCTTAGCAAGATCGCCAAATTTGAGTATCCTAAGCTAACAAGGTTCCTCAACGTTTTTACTCCGACATTATGGCCAAAGATTCTGCTGAACTCATTCCAGTCAGCCAGTTGCAAGATCGCTATAACATTAAGCGCTCAGCCCTCTACAATCGTCTATCGGCGTTGGAATTACAGCCCACCAAAGTGGGACGGCGAGCCTTTGTTACCCCAGCCGATGTTAGTCGATTGGATGCCTTGGCCGATCACATCGAAGCCGGTGGAACCATTCATGATTTTGCAGAGCAGCCGCCAACTGCGGACGTTAGTGCCTTGACTGTTACCCCTGAAGACAGCATGGTTCCTATGAATCAGAATGCAAATTTTGCGACTTTTTTAGATGCTTTTGCTTCTCGACCTGAACCCGTGCAGGCCCTAACCCATCGTCTAGATTTGTTAGAAAAGGCTGCAACCCATGAGTGGCTGTTACCCACTTCGGATTTGTCGATGACGTTGGGCCTGTCCCGACGTTCGGTGGGCAAGTATCCCAAGTTTGAGCGATATGGCTTTGTCTTCACCAAGGTGGGCCAGATGGGGACCGAAACCTCATGGCGTGTGCAGAAAGCAGCGAAACCCAAAAAGAAATTTAAGCGCTAGAGCCCTATTGTGCAGCTCCTAATCCGGGAAGGAACCCTGCAAGACTTACCATTTCTCCGCCAGATGCTATTTGAGGCAGCATACTGGCGACCAGATGTGCATCGACCTGCACTCCAAGAAGGACTATCCCAGCCTGAGATCGCTAAATTACTTGCAGATTGGGGACGGGAGGGGGATACTGCCGTGATTGCCGAGACTGTAATGAGCCAATCGGTAGGAGCTGCGTGGTATCGCTATTGGACGGATGATAATCATTCTTATGGCTATGTCAGTGCGGATATTCCTGAATTGGGGATTGCCGTTTGTTTAGACTGGCGTCGGCGAGGTGTCGGGAATACCTTACTATCTGCCTTGAAGCAGCAAGCCTGTCAGCAGGGAGTCGAAAGTTTAAGCCTCAGTGTGGAAAAAGATAACCCTGCCCATAACCTATATCTTCAGCATAGATTCCGACCCATAGAACAAGTCGGAAATGCCTGGACAATGGTCGCTCCAACAGGCATCGGTATTGAGTAATTGGGCACACTAGAGGTTTGAGGAAGCCATTGCAGAAGGAAAGACGATGACCTTTCAAGACCTGTTTGCACTTGTAAGCCAGTATAAAACGCTGCTCTTGGGGATCATGTTTTTTGCGCCTTGGCTGGCGCTAGCGATCTGTGTGGTTATTCCCGGCCAAAAAGAAGAGCCTTTTGTATTGAGCTTTAACTTGGGTATGGCATTGGTGAGCTTGGTACTGGCAATCGGATATTTGCTATTTGCCACTAACAATGGCGGGTGGGCCAGGGTGATGGCAGAAGCAGACATTCTATTGATGCTGGCGCCTTGCTACTATGTGGGTATTTCATTTTGGGTAACCAAGCAGCGCCTCCCTCTGAGTCGGGTTCCTGTGGCGCGAATGGTTCAGGGAATCGCATGGATTGCGGCAGGCTATCTGGGACTAGCTTGGATATTGAAATCCATGCGCATTGTGGTGTTCTCCTTTATTCCCTTTCAGTACCTCGTCTGCATACTACTGGGACTCGCAGGGATCATTTACTTCGGTTACCTGAGAATCACTGGAGGTGATACCAGTAAGGACAAGCCCTACAGAGGCAGCAGTATTGATGATGAAATCAATGCCTTACGGCGCAAAAAAGGGCGACTCTAAGCTAAGTCCCTTGTGCAAGGGCCATCTTCCATTTCAGATGCGAACTAGAAGGATTAGCCTGCATAAGATTGTTGGAGTTTCACAGTTCCATATCTGCGATCGCGCATCTGGTAGTGCTGCAATGCCTTATAAAAGACTGCCCGGTCAAAATCAGGCCAGAACACATCCGTAAAGTAGAACTCCGCATAGGCTAACTGCCAGAGTAGGTAGTTACTCAAGCGAAGTTCACCGCTGCTTCGGATCAACAGGTCAGGATCTGGGGTGCCAGACGTATAGAGATGTTGTTCAATGACTTGTTCATTAATGTCCTCAGGCTGTAGGGTGCCTTGTCGGACCTGTTCTGCAATTTGGCGGCAAGCATGAGTGAGTTCCGCCCGACTCCCATAATTGACGGCGACGCTGAAATGAACGGCTTGATTGTTGGCAGTTGCTAGGACTGCGCGATCGATTTCCCGACGTAAAGAAGGTGGGAGGGGAGATAAATCGCCGATGAAAGAGATGCGGACCCCTTCGTGGTCCATTTCGGCCAGTTCTTGGCGCAAGAGGCGCTCAAAAAGGACTAGCAGAAAGTCCACTTCTTCCAGAGGACGACGCCAGTTTTCAGTAGAAAAGGCATAGGCCGTCAAAGCCGGAATACCCCAATCTTTGCAACAGTGCACGAGATTCTTTAAGGTACGAGCCCCTTGGCGATGTCCAGCAATCCGAGGAAACCCTTGGCGTTTGGCCCAGCGACCATTGCCATCCATGATCACGGCAACATGCTGAGGTAAGCGATCGGAATCTAGGTCTGTAGGGCAAGTATCGTAATCGAAATTGTTCATTAATATAGTGGGTGTCAGTGACATCTATTGGATAAACAAGAAGCCCTTACCAGTCAGAGAGGGTTATTCTCTGTTCGCAATAATTCCCTAGTCAGAAGTTTTGTCTAACAATCTCTGACCCGGATTGTCAAGGTCTGATGAGGGGAAGAGTGACTTAAAGGGGGATATGACTCATGATGGTAGTTCTGATGTAAAGCGCCAGGACTTAGTTCTGGCGCCAGACAAGTATGTTTCTTGATGTTGCCCAAACCATCGGTTGAGTTGGTCAGTATTCAGGGACCGATTCCATTGCCACAACTGCCAAAGAACATAAAGAAAGGTCCATAGGAGCGTTAGTTGATTGGGGAGAGACCAGGCTTCCCAATGAAGGACTTGCATCATCCGTTTCAGCGTACGACCAAAACTACTATGCTTTTGTTTCCCCGGACCGAACTGGGGGCGAAGCAACGTTCTGAGGACCCCGAGGATCGAGATATTAGGATAGGCCCAGCGCCCAAAGCCCCGAAATTTAGTCATATGGTTAATTTCATCGATTAATAGCTCTGCTAACACGTTATGTAAGGGACCTATTGAATGAGCCATTAACCACAGATATAGACAGGTGGCCCCATATTCCGTTGCCACTCGATGTAGACCATGCTCAAACAGATCTTGATGGGGATTATCCGTGGGTTCGTAAGGTCTGGGATCGTGTGGTAGCGGCATGAGTTTTAACCCAGAGAGTTGGGTATAGAGCCGTTGAAGGGCTGGAGAATGCTGACGTTCTTCTTTCTCCCAGAGACCTAGTTCGACCAAATCCCCCTGATCATTAACAGTGCCCCCGACAAACCGAGCCATTTGTGGGTGGAGTGGGGATAAATATTGACGACTAGTCTGGGTATAGCCCCGAATGGGGGCTTCTGTGTCAATGCTGCCAGCAATAATTGCTAAAAAAATCAAGGGATCAATTCCCCTGATTTGGCATGGATCAATGTGCTTCCAGTTGATGGTTTGCCAAGGTCGTGGTTGGGGATCTTGGAACTGTTTGGGTAAATCCTGAAGCCGATCGTTGAGGATATCACCTGAAAGATAGATCTGAATCAGTTTGTTTAATCGACGCGGAATAGATGCGGTGTTAAAGGACTGGGAAGATGAGGCTTGGTTTGGCAACGCGGGATTGAACAGTAGTATGGGAGTCATGGCACTCTCCGGGGTAGCTTGCAACCAATAGCCTAAGCAAGGTTAACCCAGAAGTCAGTCGGCAAGAGTCGGGACTGCAAAGTCGGAAAGTCGGATTGATTTAGTATTGTTCCTGTCCAACATTGAGAGTCCCTACTCACTGGATCGTGACAAACTTGACTTACTGAACTGCGAATACTTCAAAACGATAGGTAGCGTTGGGTTTTAGCTCTTATGCCAGCGGCAATATTCGCTTACCAATTGTGTATCCAACGCTAATTCCATCCTCTGAATCGACTTTGCAGGCATGTGATTCAAAGTATGCCGTTGCAAGAGCTAGCCAGTTCAGTGTCCGTAAGCCCTGAAGAGATGGAAATTTTAGGGTTTTGTAAGGCAAAACGCGATGACTACAGGCCATCGCATTGCCAAATATTTAGTTTTTATGGACTTCAGGATTGCCGAACAATCATGCCCTTCCTTCCATCCATTAAGATGGCTGAGCTAAGTCAGACCTGCTAGAAGTCATCAAGCCCAATCGGATCTTGAACATCCACTAAGTCTCCTCGGATCCAACCGCGAGCGCCGGAAGGAAACTCAACGTAATACCAGTGATAGCCATCATCACTGTAAGTTGCGTCAATGACTTGCACGCGATCGCCGACGATGCCGTAGTGGGGGGAAGAAGCTGAAGTGCTGGGGGACGATCGAACATTAATTCGACTGCCAGGTTGTCCAACAAGATAGGCAGAGGCAGCAAAGACTGGGGCAGCTGCCATGAGAGATATAAAGGAAATCGAAATCGCAGAAAAGACTCGGTGAGTTAACTTCATGCTTTTCTCCTGATTTGTTGTATTTGTGAATAGGCTTGTTATCGCTATAGTCCTCAATTTCACGCTTCAGCACCGTGATCGCCCCCTCTACGTGACTGTGATGTTCGGCACGGTATAAAGTGATTTAGGAAACAGCGGCTTGAATAAAAGCCTTACTGTTAATCCAGAACAGAACCTTTGCTCAAATCGTTCAAAATTACTTTTGAGTCATATTGATAAAAAAACTTGTCTATCTTGAGTTAAGACACTTTTCACTGATCCATTCTGATGCGAAAATCCTGGCACCCCATTTTCACCGTTTCACTGTGGATCATGTTGGGGGGTGGATGGTTGAGTAGTTGTGCGCAACTCACTCCCAAAACCTACGAGCCATCCTCACCTAAAATTAAACAATTGGCGATCGACACCACTATGACGCCCAAAGCCCGGCAGTTGTTTTATCAGCAAGAGCCCAGAATTGAGCCGAAACCAACATTCCATCAGCTATGCCGGAAGACCGAACACAATACTGAAAAGACTATCCTGTTGGGGTGTTTTACCAGTAATGGCTACGAAGGTAATATCATCATCCAGTCGGTAACCGATCCTCGTTTGGCTGGAATGATGGAAATGGTGGCTGCCCACGAGATGCTGCATGCGGCCTATCAAAAACTGAGTAACAAAGAGCGATCGCAGCTGGCACCAAAGTTGAAACGAGCGGTGAAACAGGTCAAAGATAAACATTTGCTAGCCGTGCTTAAAGAGTATGAAGCAGGTGACCCAGATATCTATGTCAATGAGCTGCATTCTCACTTGGGAACGAGTTTGGATGATTTGGGTGACCCGGAATTAGAAGAGTATTATCGGCAGTATTTTCGCGATCGCAAACAGGTTGTAGCCTTTGCAGAGCGCTCTCGCAGTGTCTTATCCCAAATTGAGTCCCAAGTTGAACAGTTAGAACCTGAGTTGAATACTCTTGAAGTCAATCTGAAAGCGGAAAAGGACTATATTCAGCGAGCAGAAGATGACTTAAAATCCAGCTATCAAAATTTGGAGCGTATGAAGGCTAATCTGGCCTACTTAAAGCAGCAGGCTGAGGGCTCCCTCAGTCGGGGAGATGCCAGTTTGGTGAATGAGTTTGAGCAAGAACGATCACGGTTTAATGCTGAGGTGGGGGAATTTAACTGGCGAGTCCAGCAACTGCAGGATCGGATCAAAAAGTTCAATCAGCAATTTGAAGCCTATACTCAAAAAGTGGACTTCTACAATAAATTGGCCGCAACTAATCGCTCTATCCTCAGTGCGATCAAGCTCGATTCATCAGAAGTTAAAGTGGAGCCTGTTGGACCTTGAGAGTAAACATTGAGTTCTGAAAAGACCCTCTAGAAAGCAGGCTTTGACCACATCTACCCGATAAAAAGGAACATCAAGGCGTGGTGAAAGGCTGAATTCCCGATCAAGAAAGGGACAGGGATTCAACTTTAGAGTGGGAGGATTTTAGCGTTTCTTTAGGGCAAACGCACCAGGACCAAAGGCGGCTGATACGGCACAAGCTGCCAGAATCATTAAGTCTCGTTCTAGACCCGCGATGAAAGCGCCTTCGCTAATGGCTTTGGGGAATTGAACCGTTGCGATCGCACCTGCCATAATCGCTACCAACACCCAGTTGGCCCAGAAGTTCTGAATACCAATCAAGATGAGAACACTGGCAATCACTTCAACAATGCCAGTTATCGGTCCTAAAAATCCGGGTAAACCAAAACCGACAAATTTTTCGCTCGCCATCTCCCAGTTGATCGCTTTGGGAAAGCCGTGGTAGAGGAAGATCGCCACCACCACCAGGCGTAACAGCAATAAGGAAAATTCTTGCATCGAGACATTGGAATTTGTAGAAGTTGTGGTCATGGTTATCCTCCAAAAAAATAATCGGTCAAAAATATTGGCTGGTTTGAGCAAGGTATAAGGCTCAGCCCAAAACAGTTGATGTCATGTTCTTAATTCAGTAGGACTCAGAGCATTAGTTTTCAGCAGAAGCAAGATGTTGATGCTGCTTGGAATACCATTAGATCTTGAATTTGGCAGATGACTTTGAACGTGACTTCGTCAGAAATTGCTGCGCTAATTTATCTTTGGTGCTAAAAGATTGCAGCCAGGTCATCAAAATAACCAGGCGATTGCGATAGCCAGGGGTATAGATCAAGTGGACCGCTAACCAGAGAAACCAGCCCAGGAAACCCCGAATTGGGAATGGACCAATTTTGCCTACCCCAGAGAAGCAGCCAATAATGGCCAACCGCCCTTTATTGAAGTATTGAAAGGGTTGGGGAGTTCGACCTTTCAGTTGACGACGAAGATTACGGGCGGTACAGACGCCCTGTTGCAATGCTTCAGGGGCAACGCCTGCCAATACCTGATCGGTAACTTGGGCGGTATCACCGAGGGCATAGACCTCTGGGTACTGTTGCAGTTGCAGGCTGGGCAGAACAGGGATTTTATCTCGATTACCTTGGGGTAACGTCGTTTCCGTGGGAGGGTGAACCGCTTTTACCCCGGCAGTCCAAATGGTTGTGGCACAAGGAATGCAGCCACTACTGTCCAGCTCTAGATGGGTGGCGTGAACAGCCGCTACTTGGGTCTTCACCTGAATGTTTACACCTAAATTAACGAGTTTTTTATAGGCGTAAGTTCGCAACGGATGCGGAAATTCAGGTAGGAGTTCTGGGCCCGACTGCACCAAGATAAGTTGCACTGGATCATCCCGGAGCCAGGGATAGTTTTTGGGCCAAGACTGATGGCAGAGTTCCACTAAGGCTCCCGCCATTTCGACGCCTGTGGCCCCACCGCCTACGACTGTGATTGTTAATAACTGCCGTCGCTCGTCTGGAGCTGAGGTTTGGGCGGCTTGTTCCATGCACTGCAAAAGATGATGCTTAAGGGTGATCGCATCCTCCAAAGTCCGTAACGGCAACGCATGTTCCTTTGCTCCCGTCACCCCCTGAAAGTGAGTTTGACTCCCCGTGGCTAACACCAGATAGTCATACTGCAACGTGGTTTGTCCGGTTTGCACTCGCCGAGCCGTTAAGTTAACAGCCTTAACACTGCCCTGAACAAACTGAACATTTTTAAACCGACGCAGCAGTCTGTGAATCGGTAGCGCAATCCACTCTGGTTCCAAGGTTGCGGTTGCCACCTGATAGAGCAGTGGTACAAAGGTGTGGTAATTATGACGGTCGATTAAAGTTACCCGAGCTGCCGTTGCCCCCAGGGAAACTACCGTTTGCAGGCCACCAAAGCCAGCACCAATAACCACAATATGGGGGGAAGCAGCAGAAACCATCAGTCAATCATAGGTTGAATTACTAGCTATACACATGGATGCGGCTGATGCCCAAGTCCTTCCCTGGAGCAGTTGAATCTGTCGTAAATCCTGTGAGCTTGAATTGCCATGATAATCTGGCTCCTAGAAATAAAGTAATGTTTAGGGGCAGTTGTGCCCCTTTTTTTGGGCTTATTTTCAGTACGAGCTAATGCGCAAATCGGATGTGCACAAAATAATTAGCCCTAACCACATCCGATCGTAAGCCCGACCCGTATATAGAATGAGTTCAACCATTCTGTGGGCAGATGCTTTTGAAAGTTCCCCAACCCAATCCGTCATCTGAGGAGAACCGCTCAGTCCCTCCTTCTAAATATGCAGATACTACTGAACTCGTCGCTGCGATTAAGCGACAAGAGTTAGATGCCCTAGGATATCTGTTCGATCACTATTCCAGTTTGGTTTATACTCTGGCCTGCAAAATTTTGAGCAATTCCCAAGAAGCGGAAGACTTAACGCAAGAGATCTTTCTAGGCTTGTGGGAACGCTGTACTTACAATCCCAGTCGAGGCTCATTATCCAGCTTTTTAGCCACGGTGACTCGATCGCGGGCCATTGATCGATTACGAATGAAGGGCAACCGTCGACGCATTGTGTCTCAGTGGCAGCAAAGTCTGTCTCCTAATCCTTCCCCTACGCCCTTGGACCATGCCAGCCAATCGGAAAAACGCCAAGCCCTCCAGCAGGCTTTAACGGAACTGCCGGAGGAGTATCGTCAAGTTTTAGAACTCAGCTATTTCGGGGGATACAGTCAGTCTCAAATTGCCGAGCAATTGGACAAGCCATTAGGCACGGTCAAAACCTGGGCAAGGAAGGGATTGATCCAACTTCGCCAGTCTCTACAAGCGCAAATGGAGCTTTAATCTCATGGTCGATCCAACTCCCCATAACCGATTTGAAGAACTCGCTGCTGGCTACGTACTCGGTAACCTCGACTCTGAAGAAATGGCTGAGTTTCAGCAGTTGGCTGTTGAAGACCCCTCCCTGTGGGAAGAGGTGGCAGGGCTACAAGAGACCCTAGATCTATTGCCCTTTGCTCTGGCTGAAAGTCAGCCCCAACCCTCTGCTCGGCAACATATAATGCAGTCTGCTGCTCAGGTAAACTTGGGTGCTACTCCTCAGCAACAAAATGCTAGTCCCAATACTCAACGTCCTTGGGGCAAAATTTTTGGCAGTATTGCAGTAGTAACCACTGTAGCCCTTGGGTTGCAGACGGTTCATTTTCAGCAGCAATTGGCCCAGGTCCAACAGGAGCTGGCTGAGCACAAAAGTCGTATGGCAACGTTACCGTCTTCATCAACGAACCAACCTACACCTAGGAACGTCGTGATTACTACCACCGATACATTTGTCCAGCGGAACTGGCAAGGGGTGGAACAGATTCTTGTCGATCATCTTAAGTCGTCGAAAAAGGGGCTGAAAGCGGTGGATATTCCCAGTAATCAGCCGATGGAGCTGGCTGCCCTGCTTAGAGCACAGGTTCCTATGCCGTCCGCCATGCCTGTCCTCTCTGAGATAAATTCTAAATTGTTGGGGGGCAGTATTTGTACCTTTGGTAAGTCAAAGGGGGTTCGTATCACTTATGATACGGTCCAACATGGTCAGGTATCGTTTTATCAAATTGCCCGCTCTCAGAAACCGGATCTACCCCAATTGACACCAGAGAAGCTGTATCTGGCGATCCAAGATGGACCGGGTGGGGTGTTTTGGAGTGATGGTGAATTTCTCTATGCGATCGTGTCTAACTTGTCTGCTGATGAGTTGAAGGAACTGACGTCAGCAGTAGAAATTGTGGAAAGCTAGCGATAGATCTTCGTAATTAGGGGGATATTTAGAAGTAACTCCACCCTTGCGCAAGCTCGTCTGGAATACCTTGTATTCCTAACTTTGTGAGGGATAAATCATTCTGACTGGAATTGGAGTTTTAATAGGGTAATCGGGAGAGTAACTCTTCTAAACTCAATTGCCAAGCTTCAAAATCATCCGATTCTTGCCATGTATCCTTGAGTTCAGAGTTAGACAAAATCACTTCCACAGCTTGTCTCGCTTTGGCAACCAGCGTTGCGGTGGGAGAAGTATGCTCCTCAACCCAAGCGTCAATTCCATCAGGGCAATCTTCATGGGGTTCCCCGAGTAGAGCGGCAACTGTCTCCGCCGCAGCTACAGCGACCGAGCAGTCTGGGGTTTCGGGATAGTCATCTGCTTGGTCAATAATGGTGTTGAGTGTATCAATGATCATGCCATCGTCTGAGTAGCCTTCTAGATCAGCCACCCAGTCCATTGCATCATCATTTTCAAAGTTGCCATATCCCCATGCACCCATAGCTGTCCCCTCCATCATTCACGGATAATTTATACCGAGAATCAGAATTTATCAAAGAAGAATACGGTTGTAGCATTCATCTCAGCATTATTCCCGTTGATACACAAGGCAACCCACGTTTTAGAAAGAATTGGATTGTTTGGGATAGATCCTTGAGGATGGTCATTTGCAAAATCACCCTCTCGGGGATGGCAATCTTGTTGATCTGCTTGGACTGAGATCTTGCACCGGTCCCCCTAGCCCCAGCCTTGGGGGGCCGAATGCAGAAACTGAAACCTTGGTGCAAGATCTCAGTGGAGGTAAATGTGGAGGCACTTGATACGAGTCTTCCCTGCAATACTGAAGAAAAAGCCTTGAGAAAATATGTTTGAAGAACAGCCTCCGTCTTTGCAAAACCGTATTAAATCTCTAGCGACAGAAGCCCAAGTTCAAAACCGGCCCTATTCTTGGTTTGAACCTCTTTATGCCCAAGCAAATGGGAATGCTGAACAAGTGCCTTGGGCTAAATCCACGACCCATCCTTACTTGCAAGCATGGTTGTCAGAGCAACCCCAACCTCCAGCAAATGGCAAAGCTATCGTGATTGGCTGTGGATTGGGGGATGACGCTGAAGCTTTACAAGTTCACGGATATCAGGTCACTGCGTTTGATGTATCACCAACTGCGATCGCATGGTGCCAGCAGCGCTTTCCTCACTCTGAGGTGGACTATCAAGTCGCGGATTTATTCCACTTGGACCCGAGCTGGAACCAAGCTTTTAATTTGGTGTATGAATGCCGGAATATCCAGGCTTTGCCGATTAGTTTACGCAAGCAAGTCGTGGGTGAGATCGCACCTCTAGTTGCAAAAGCGGGACAGCTCCTCGTAATTACCCGAATTCGTCCCGATGAAAGAGATTGTGAGGGACCACCCTGGCCCTTGTCGCCCCTGGAACTAGCTGAATTTGCGGCTTATGGGCTAGTAGAAACGGATCGAGCAACCTTTGTGGAAGGCGAAACAGTCACCGTACAGCAGACGAGAATAATCTACCAGTATGCCGAGGGCTAGCTGCCGCTTGAACAGCGATCATGAACCCACATCATATCTGCAATCTGAGGTGGAGTTTGGTCTGAGATTTTACCTCGACGTTGGTAGTAGTCAAAACTCCCTAAGTCGGTAATAAACGCATATTTGGGAGCTTGTGGTTCTTGCCCAAATACACCTGGGGTTGCTGCTTGTAAGTCTTGGCTGAAAAAGTTCAGACGAAAACTTTGAACCTGTTGGCTGTGCTGTTGCCGAAACATCAATGATATGGCCCCATAACCACTGGCCTGAGTCAGGCTAAATCGATACAGTGGGTCTTGCTGTGGATGCCGGAGCGTTGCTGAGGCCAGAAAAGGTGACCCCTTTGGTGGTGCTCCGAACATTAATTCAAAACCCTTGCCGTCAGCATCTCGATAGACACTTTGAGCAATTTTGCAGGGGGCGGCTAATGCAGATTCTGATAGGAGTAGCACCCCAATGCTGCATAGGATAATTCTCATGGTCATCCTTAATTCATATAAGCGCATAGTTGGCATTCCCTAAAAGCCATCATGCCTCAAATCTCAGGTAGCGTGGATTTCAGCAAAGATAGGTTAACGCAGATGTGGACTCTATACCAAAGCCCAGACATTTATCCTTAGCAAAATTCAATGCAAGAATGGCATTCATCTATTTCATCTGACTGATGCAAATTCTGCCTTAAATGTAGGAGAGGACCAACTCAATCCATCCTTGTGTTGTGATTTCATAACATCAAGAGTCATCGTATCAGGGTATACATTTGCCTTGCTGTAATTCCCTTAGATTCACTGCAGGCAAAAAAATAATATTTCAGATATTGTCAGCAGGTTTTATAAAACTTTTTTCTAGGAATATTTGCTCATCTGCAATCCCTTCCTCATCAAGTCTGTTGCTGCTTCCTGGCCCTGTTTGCGGGGTTCAGTGAGATGTTCAAATGTCATAGATTTATTTAATGTGCTGGGTTAGGGAATATTGCGCTTGTATTTTTAATGCGGGATAAACTAACAAACGCTACGTTCTTTAAATCTGATTCCTTTACTTTATCTGCTCTGCGACACGTTAAGTATGAGTCTGCAATAGCTCATACAAAAGGCCAGGTAGTTGACCTTAAAAAGTTAAACAATAGGCATTTGCTAGCAGAATTAAATTGTGAGCAAGCTCAAGAAGTGGCAGCGGTTCCAATCAGTACATTCTGGACGGGAGCGGCTCAATCTGAATGTCACACTGTGACTCCAGAAAGTCCCTGTCATTCGGTCAGCACACCTGTTTTTTTCATCAGCAAATATCCCATTACCCAAGCGCGGTGGGCAGCAGTCGCTGCATTACCTAGCGTGACGCGGGAGTTAGACCTTTCTCCATCTCACTCCCAGGGAGCGCACCATCCCCTGGAGAGTGTCCCTAGCATTGGGGTTCAAGTCATGACAGTGTTGAGTTCGGTCAGGAGAAAACTATGGTATTGATTCAAAAGATCCCGGTCACCGTTTTGACTGGATATTTAGGAGCAGGAAAGACAACCTTACTCAATCGAATTCTGACGGAAGAACATGATCAACGGGTTGCCGTCATTGTTAATGAATTTGGTGAGATCGGCATTGATCATCAGTTGGTCATCGATGCGGATGAAGAAGTCTTTGAAATGAACAATGGTTGCATTTGCTGCACCGTTCGAGGAGACTTGATTCGGATTATTGGCAATCTGATGCAGCGGCGGGATCGCTTTGATCATTTAGTGATTGAAACGACGGGGCTTGCTGACCCCGCGCCTGTGATCCAGTCCTTTTTTGTGGATGAAGTCATGCTGCAGCAAACCCAGTTGGATGCAGTGGTAACGGTTGTTGATGCCAAGCATATTTGGGATCACTGGGAGAGTAGTGAAGCCCAAGAGCAAATCGCCTTTGCCGATGTAATTTTGCTGAATAAACAGGACTTAGTTCCGCCCGAAGTGATGACAGAGCTGGCCCAGAGGGTTCGGGGTATGAATGCGATCGCAGCCCTGCACACCACTAAAAATTGCAATATTGACCTCAACCAACTCCTGGGAGTCCAAGCATTTAACCTCAGCCATGCTCTCAGCATCGATCCAGAATTTTTAGACGAAGATGTCCATGAGCATGATCAGTCCGTGTCTTCTGTCGCCATTACCGAGACAGGAACTGTGGATAGCGTTAAGCTCAATCGGTGGCTCTACCAATTAGTGCAAAATCGGGGTCCAGATATTTTTCGCATGAAAGGTATTTTGGATATGGATGAAGCCGATCGTCGCTTTGTTTTTCAGGGAGTTCATATGACCTTGGACGGCAGACCCGGCAAACCCTGGCGCTCAGGTGAATCCCGCCGCAATGAATTGGTCTTTATCGGCAGAAATCTGAATGAAGCCGAACTTCGAACCAGTTTTCAAACCTGTTTTGCCTGAAACCAGGCACATCCCAACAGCATTGACCGCAGATAAGGTGAGCCCATGAAACTACAGCATAATCTTGGTGGCCTAGAAGGACTTGATCCCATCAATTTTGAAACACAAGTCTTTGTTGAACCCTGGGAAAAGCGAATCTTTGGCATTCACACCGCCATGATGGCCCTTAGTAACCATCTGAATACCTCCTTGCCAAAGTATGAAATTGCTAAGGCTCCCACAACGTTTAAAGGCTTCTGGACCTGGGGGCACCTCCGCAAGGGTGCTGAAGCCATGCATCCCTTTGAATATTTTCGGCTACGCTATTACGAAAAATGGCTGGGGGGGATTTCAGGCTTTTTTGTAGGAGAAGGCTACATTACCCAAGAAGAGCTAGATACCCGTACCGCTGAACTCTTAGCAGACAATCCCACAGCCACCTCTCCCCTACCCAAGGGCGACAATGCTGCGATTGATACTCAGGTGGATAAGTATTTGAAAGAAGGAGACTCGCCTCTGCGACCTGCTCCAACTCCTCCCAAGTTTAAGGTTGGAGATAAAGTTAAGGTCAAGAATGTTCACCCAAGTGCCCATAGTCGTTTACCGGGGCATTTACGGAACAAAGAAGCTGTAGTGGCCTTGGTTTACGAAGGAGCCTTCACCTACTTTTTCCCCACAGAAGATGGTCTGGGCACCCCTATGCCAGTCTATAGCTTGCGCTTCCAACCCCAAGATATGTGGCCTGAATCCCTGACGGAGCCGAATTCGGTGTACTACAACGACATCTTTGAAGTTTATTTGGAAGCAGCCTAGATTATGCCTAGTAACTACCCTGGATTTAAATATGGTGCTGATCGTGAAACATACAACGCAGCAAAGGTCAAAGCCTTGGAGTCGCTGTTGATTGAGAAAGGCATTATTACCGGCAATACGGTCGATCAGGTGCTCGGATATTTTGAAATAGAGATGGGACCCTTTAATGGGGCCAAACTGGTCGCTAAGGCCTGGGTCGATTCTGAGTTTAAGCAACGTCTGTTAGCCGATTGCAATGCAGCCTGTCAGGAGCTGGATTTCCCTGAAGGCATGTCTGGAGCTGAAGGGGAGCATATGCGGATTGTGGAAAATACCCCTGAAGTCTATAACGTGATTGTTTGTACCTTATGTTCTTGTTATCCTTGGCCCACGCTAGGTTTACCCCCCTATTGGTTTAAAGATCCCACCTTCCGGGCTCGAGTGGTGAGAGAACCCCGTGTTGTCCTCAAAGAGTTTGGCGTCACCTTGGATGACTCTGTAGAAGTACGAGTCTGGGACAGCAGTGCCCAGATTCGCTGGTGGGTTTTGCCTATGCGTCCGGCAGGTACAGAAGGCATGAGCGAAGCTCAACTGGCTGATTTACTGACACCAGAGGCAATGATGGGTGTTGCCACCGTGCAAGTCTAGTGGGAGGATAACGGTCATGTTTACTCAATTTGAGCATTTCGCAGCAACGAGCCTTATGGGATCTCCCGAAGAGGCTCCTCCACGCCAAGAAGGTCACCTGCATTTTGAGCGAGACTGGGAAAAAATGGCCTTCGGGGTCGCTATAGCTTTGTCTAAGCAGGGCCATTTTGAATGGGAAGTGTTTCGTCAGACCCTCATCGAAACTATCAATGAGTGGGAAGCCACCCATGCCCTGGATGATCCGGAATGGGAGTATTATCAATGTTGGCTGATGGCCCTAGAAAAAGTAATGATTCAATCCGGCGTCATTGCTGCCGGAGAACTAGAGGCCCAAATGACCCAACTGTTGGATTGTAAGCGTGACCCCCGTTCCAATTGAATTTGCATCATCTATTTGAGGAGAGTCAATCGATGACCATTTCCCCCCAATCCCAAAGAAACAGGCTAAGCCGTTGGCTCGGTCTTGTCTTGGGTATCATCACTTTGTTGACCTGTTCGTCTCCTGTCCTGGCCCACCATCCTTTGGGTGGACGTTTGCCTGCCAATGCCTTTGAGGGATTTATGTCTGGGATGGGACACCCCGTCATTGGGATTGATCATTTAGCCTTTGTGATTGCTGCTGGCTTGGTGGCAGCGCTGATGCGCAAAGGGGTGATGGTGCCAATCTTGTTTGTGTTAGGGTCGCTGGCAGGGACAGGCATCCATTTACAGGCCCTGGATTTGCCTGCTCCTGAAGCTTTTATTTCGGCTTCCGTCCTAGCATTTGGCTTGGTCTTAGCCCGAGGATTACAAACCCATGTCTGGCTGATATCGCTACTGGGCACAGTTGCAGGTATTTTTCATGGCTATGCCTATGGCGAAGCCATTGTCGGTGCGGAGATGACGCCTACCCTTTCCTACTTACTCGGGTTTGTCTCCATCCAGTTGGTGATTAGTTTGGTCGCCTGGACCATTGGCAGAGCCATTCAGAAAAGTAATCAGAGCCAAGGTCTGTTAAATCTAAGGTTTGCCGGGTTTGTTCTGAGCGGTATGGGAGCTGCGTTTCTCAGCTCTGTTATCCTGGGTTGATCGAATTTATAATTCTTACGATTTAAGCGATTAGCTTGATTAAAATCGGAAGAGGGCCGTGCGATCGCACAGCCCTCTTATTTTGATACCAAAGAGTATCCAAATTAATGAGAGGTACTCATTTGGGGCATTGAAGTATCTTGGCTGGAGAGACCAACTAGACCTTCACTCAATTCCCAAAGCCGTTGTGCTTTGGCATCATCTAGAGACTCATTAGACATCTCCTGTTCAAAAGAGGGGCGACCTTCTTTCTGACGGTTACCCCAGCTCCAATACACACCAGACTTACCAAACAGTGGATCAGACACAACCTGCGCCACTCGGGTACCAGCCAGTTCCTCAGTTACAAAGCCACCCGTAATAAAACGCTGGAACTTCGGAAACAGGAATCTAAAGAGGGAGAAATGATCGCGGAATAAACCAGTTGTCGCCACACATCCAGGATAGAGAGCGCTGAAGGTAATTCCTGTAGAGGCGTGATAGCGACGATGGAGTTCGCGCATCGTCAGCATATTACAAAGCTTGCTGTCTTTGTAGGCTTTACCGGGCTTGAATTTCTTGCCATTAATCATCGAAACGGGTACTTTGAAGCCTGCTTCTAGACCTCTCATATCACCCAAATCGGGGGGGGCAGGGATGGGGATTTTACCACCCAGCTCTTTAGGGTTCGCAGTTACCGTTCCCAAAATGATCAGACGACGCTGATCAAAGTTGGACCGCATTAAGTCTTCCAGCAGGAGATTGCAGAGCAGGAAATGACCTAAATGATTGGTGCCAACGTTCAACTCATACCCTTCTGCCGTCCGTAGAGGCTTTTTCAGCAGAGGCATGTAGATGGCTGCATTACAGACCAGGGCATCTAAAGAGCGGCCCATTTCCCGAAAGGTTTTGACAAACTGGTGAATACTCTCAAAGCAAGCCAGATCAAGATGGATAACTTTGTAGCTGTCGCGGGGAATGCCGACAGATTGAGCAGCAGTTTCTGCCTTGAGAAAATTGCGGCAAGCCATAATCACATGCCATTTACCAGTTAGGGCTAAGGCTTTGGCTGCATATAAACCAACGCCCGAAGAAGCTCCGGTAACCACTACGGTTCGTTTTTGATGTTGTTCCATTTGTCAGGCTTCTTAAGCTTTTTTGATTTAAATTTACTAATCTTCAGGTTCACACAGGAATAAGAGTTTCAAGGGATTCTGCAATAAACCTTAAGGAAGAATCGACCAAAGACTGATAAATGGTTTTGTTAATTTGCTTATTGTTCCACCTTCTATATTCAGATTAAAGGTTAGAAATAGACTTTAAGGAATTTAAGTATCACAAGCCACCAAAATCTCAAGATAAACCTTTCTTGTAAAGAACTATACGAATATTCGCCAAGACATTTTTAAGAAATGATATAGATATGCAGATTTTGCAGTATGCTTGTACTATAAAATCTATTAACATGTCTTGTAGCCTGTTTGAAAAGTTTTTGGAAACCCTTATCGAATCTGGCTTTCAGCGATTTTGACTATTTTGGCTGCAATCCATGTCAGATAAGGATTCTGAAGAACTTTCAAACAGGCTCTTAAGTCTGTAGGCAATATTCTTTTTAAATAAGCCTTTTTGAAGGTTGAGCGCTGATTATTGTATTGATCCAAATTCAATTGAATTACTTTTGGAAATATAGTGCAAAGACATCTAAGTAATTATGGGAAAATCATCAAGTGCAGATGGTATACCTGTAAAAAAACTAATCAAAATTAAATTCAAATGGAAACTACTACGTTCCCTTAAATATCATGGTTCATCATCTGTTTTTTATCTTTTAGGAGCCATTTTATTAGCTACTTATTTTCTATTGATGATTCTTGCAGTGGACATTAGATTAATTTGCTTGCCTATTATATTTTTTTCTATAACTGTTATTTTTCCATACATTCTAAAGTATAAAAAATCTATATCAAAAGAATATAATAATATCAAATTTAATCTACTCATAACATCTAATAAATGGGATACTTTAAGTAGAATAAATAAATTCAGCTTTCTCTTAATGTTAACAATATTTTTAACTATAATTGTTTTTTACCTTTTTAATTTTTTTAATTCAAATGGCATGCTCTCACTTTTGGTTCTATCACTTTTTCTATTCGCAATCGGATTTTCTCTAGAGGTGGTCAACTTAGTTAAGGTTTAGGCTCAATCGGTGTTTCAGGGAGTTAGCCCAGCAAGGTGCCTAATAGGCTACTCATCAAGGCTTTCCCCCTTTTTCTAGCATTATGCACAAATTCAAAGAGCCCCAGATATATCGGTAGCTTCTCTTGGGAGATGCCTCTATGGGGTCTC
>JANQPU010000051.1 GCA_028285315.1 Acaryochloris sp. IP29b_bin.176 | reverse complement strand
AGACCCCATAGAGGCATCTCCCAAGAGAAGCTACCGATATATTTGGGGTTTTTTGAATTTGTGCATAATGCCAGAAAAAGGGGGAAAGCCTTGATGAGTAGCCTATTAGGCACCTTGCTGGGCTAACTCCCTGAAACACCGATTGAGCCTTGGGTTGTTATGGAAACCAATGATCTGGGTTTAATTGCGACGGCATTGTTTGTGTTTGTGCCCTGCGTTTTTTTGATTTTGCTCTATGCCCAAACAGCCAGTCGTGAAAGTAGTAACTAGTAGGCTCGAAAAATCTCAAGGGTTGGCAGGAGCAGTGAAGGAGCCAAACCTGTGGCTTCACGATTCGTAAATTGAGTTTAAACAATCTGTTGATGGCGGGTGCGATCGCATCTCTAATCCCCCATAATGGCTGAGTTGCTCTAGATTGCATCTATGCCCGAATCACTCGCCTGCCTACAGGAGACTGTCTGTTTTGGAGGCACGATGGGATTCTATAGTCATGAATCCCAAACCTGCCAAACCCCCATGAATTTTGCCGTGTATCAGCCCCCGCAGGCTAAAATAGGTCCGGTTCCTGTGCTCTACTTTTTATCGGGACTCACCTGTACGGAAGAGAATTTTATGACCAAGGCGGGTGCTCAGCGGTATGCAGCTGAATATGGCGTGATGCTGGTGGCACCCGATACCAGCCCTCGGGATGGAGAAACCCCCGGTGCCGAGGAAGATTGGGATCTGGGAAAAGGTGCAGGTTTTTACGTGAATGCGACCGCTGATCCGTGGGCTAAGCATTATCACATGTATGACTATGTCGTTGAAGAATTGCCTGCACTCATTGCCCAGTCTTTTCCTGCAAATCCCGAGCGCCAAAGTATTTGTGGTCATTCCATGGGGGGACATGGCGCGTTGGTCTGTGGGCTACGGAATCGCGATCGCTATCGGTCCATCTCCGCCTTTGCCCCAATTGTGGCACCCACCCGCTGTCCTTGGGGGCAGAAGATCTTTTCTCACTATCTAGGATCGGATCAAGATGCCTGGAAACAGTATGACGCCTGTGAGTTGGTGCATCAATATCAAGATGACCGCCCCCTGTTGGTCGATCAAGGGACTGCTGACTCATTTCTAGAGGAACAGTTACGCCCTCAGCTATTGCAGGAAGCTTGTGAGCAAGCCCAGCGCCCCTTAACCCTTAGGATGCAGGTAGGATACGATCATAGCTACTATTTTATCGCCAGTTTTATCGGTGATCACCTCCAATTCCACTCAGACTATCTCCATGCATAAGGGTTTCCGCAACCGAAATTCGATAGCAGGAGGAACAATGTCCTAAAATTAGGAGAATTGCCCCCAGCTACACATCCATGGACATCCAGGCATTTATTCAATTGAGTTGTGGCCGATGGTTTACACAGCGAACATGTCATCAGATTGGACATTTATCCTCTGATGCACAATCGGCGCAGATTTGTGTGGAGAAGCTAAGCTTGGAGGACAGGGCTGTTTTGGATCTGTGCAACGCTGCCGAGGCTGATCTGACTTTGGCTCAGTGCGCCGCTAAAATTTCCTGGCAGGGGCAGGGACTTCAGATTCAACCCCAAGAAGCGGGCGAGTTACTGATGGTGGCAATATCAAAAGTGCCCACCCAAGGGGAAATTCTTCAACAGGTGGGAGCAGCCCCCTTAACGCGACTTAATTTTTATATTGACGGTGATCAAAGACTAATCCTGACGGGAACCCGAAATCACTTACATTTAGAGGAACGGATATGGTTCGCCAGTTCTAATTTGCGCTTGCGCATCAGTCTTTTAAAACAGGCAAATCAACTGTATCAAGCGACTTGGTATTCTGAAGTGCGGATGGGAGCATTGCTAGAATCTGCGCTTGAAGAATTGCCCCATGCTGCATCAACGAAGTAAATCGGCTTGTAGAACAGCTTAATCACTCAAATTTATTAGAAATAGGGATATCAGTATGGGTTTACCCATTGTTGCCATTGTTGGTCGCCCCAATGTGGGTAAGTCAACCTTAGTCAATCGGCTGACGGGAATGATGGATGCGATTGTCCATGATTCACCGGGTGTGACCCGCGATCGCACTTACCGTCCCGCCCTCTGGAATGGTCGAGATTTTTCTCTAGTGGATACGGGTGGATTGGTGTTTGATGATCAGACGGAATTCTTACCTTTTATTCGTCAGCAAGTCATGATTGCCTTAGAAGAGGCTACCGTTGTGGTGATGGTGGTGGATGGGCAAACAGGACCCACGCCCGCAGACCATGAAATTGCCCATTGGCTGAGGCAGCAGAACACCCCTGTTCTGCTGGCTGTGAATAAGTGCGAATCGCCGGAACAAGGCATCACCCAGGCCGCACAGTTCTGGGAATTGTCTTTGGATGAACCGATTCCTGTGTCTGGGATTCACGGGAATGGCACAGGGGAGCTCCTCGATCAAGTGGTCGAACATTTCTCGGAAACCCCTGAGGCACCAGATGAGCCAGAAATTAAGGTAGCCCTGGTGGGACGCCCTAATGTGGGTAAATCCAGTTTATTGAATGCCTTTGTAGGGGAAAATCGCTCGATTGTCAGCCCTGTCTCTGGCACAACCCGCGATACCATTGATATGGTCGTGCGTCGAGGTGAGCAAACCTACCGCTTTATCGATACGGCGGGAATTCGCCGCAAAAAGAATGTGTCCTATGGACCAGAGTTTTTTGGCATTAATCGGGCCTTTAAAGCGATTCGGCGATCGCAAGTTGTATTGTTTGTGATTGATGCCTTAGATGGTGTGACGGAACAGGATCAAAAGCTAGCTGGACGCATTATTGATGATGGCCGAGCCTGCATCATCGTTGTGAACAAGTGGGATGCCGTCACTAAAGACACCTACACCATCAATGAATTTAGCAAGCAAATTCGAGCCCGCTTGAGCTTTATGGACTGGGCGGAAATGATTTTTGTCAGTGCGCAGACTGGGCAGCGAGTGGAAAAAATTCTGGGGCTGGTGGATACCGCTGCTCAGCAGTTTGAACAGCGGGTGACAACTTCGGTTATTAATGAAGTCTTGGAGGAAGCCGTGAGCTGGCATACGCCTCCAACAACTCGTCAAGGACGCCAAGGCAAAATTTACTATGGAACCCAAGTGAGTAGCCAACCGCCTACGATTGCCCTGTTTGTGAATAATCCCGACCATTTCAAAGACAACTATCGCCGCTATATTGAACGACAGTTTCGGGAAAATTTGGACTTTACTGGAACTCCTATCCGGCTACTCTGGCGTGGGAAGAAACTGCGGGATATGGAGCGCAATACTGCAAACCGAGCGACCCGAGCTTAAAGTCAGAGTCTAGAATCCATAAGATGTCGAGACTTCGAAGCTAAATTCAGGTAACTATAAATAACCTAAATTAGGTGGAAAATCGGCAAAAATGATGAATTCTGGACAAATAATTAAGGCGATGTGCGACTTAATTGATTTACTCTCATCAACGTGAGTTCGACGCTAGACAATAGCCGCAGGCAAAGCTTTTAGTTCCTCAGGAGCTAAATCTAGCGACGGTTTCATTGGATGATAGGAGTAAGCAATCAAGCCCCCCAGAAGATTGGCTAAGAAATTGAACCCACTGCGGTGCCTCGAATGCTC
>JANQPU010000026.1 GCA_028285315.1 Acaryochloris sp. IP29b_bin.176 | reverse complement strand
GCATCTCTCAAGAAAAACTGCCGATATATCTGGGGCTCTTTGAATTTGTGCATAATGCTAGAAAAAGGGGGAAAGCCTTGATGAGTAGCCTATTAGGCACCTTGCTTAGCTAACTCCCTGAAACACCGATTGAGCCCAGGATGTATTGAAGGATGGATGAACAATCGTGATCAACAGTCTTGGTATTGAGAGGACTTCCTAGTCTGCAATAAAGCTATTACTTCATCACTTGAAGTCAGTTTACTCTCTCAATCCAGCCTAGAATGTTCGGGAGGCTCCTGGTGCAGTTGTTATATTTATTCCTAAACATAAGGCTTCCAAGTTAAGGTTTCGCTATTGATAGGCTAGAGTCGATAAGGTTAAGACAACTCAAAACCTTTTATCTATATGCGGTTCATTTGTCTTGGTCTCTTCTCATGAGAGGGATTTATTCAGCGTTCACCTCTCAAAAACGCAACACAAGTTTGCAAGAGGAAAGTTATCGCAACATTGCAGCTCAATATATCCATCCTTCTATAGTTGGACTTAAGTTTTTTAGCTACTGGCATGTCCCTATGCCAGTAGTGCTGCCATTGTGGAGCAAATAAAACTTTTAGGTATCTTCAGAAGTTATGTGGAAATGCCCAAAAGATGGGTCTCACGCTTTATACCGCAGAGGAACAGTAATGGTATTGCCTTGATTCAGCCATCTCCCGAATGAGGAGCATATGGGAATCAAGATATTTCTCAATATTTTTTCGATCTTCTGCCTTCAATCGAAAACGATTCTCTATGTGCTCTAGAAGCCATGAAACTAAACGAGTATCATCCAATCTTATGAGAGAATGGCTCGGAATTTCTTCAATCAATTTCCATAGATCGTGGAGCAAGGGTGGAGGCAGCATAGTTCAATACCAAACGCTTTACATATGCATAAATTTGTTCATTCGACGATTGCTTAATTTTTTCTTTAGATTTATGCCAATCTGATCCTAACTCTGGCTGCTAGCGCGTCTAGCAAAACACATACATCTTTACAACTATTTTTCTGACCTGCTGTTGCTATTTGCCGTCAATTGAATGCAGTATGATGCGGTATACCCATCTCGATAAGGCATCCAGAAAGGAATACAGGTTGTGACGCCAATCTCCCAAATTTGGTGGGTCTCAGTCAAAACATAAAATTCAGTTTGACATCACAGTCTTTCCCCTCTCGAATGAGATCGACCTGACGAATAAACTCACGGAAGTAAAAGCGTCGTTCAGATTCTGATAAATCCATCCAAAATTGATCGATAGAGACGGTTTGGGCAATCTCTTTGAGGTTTACGGGTGGAAGTTGGGCCAAGCGGCTTTTTAATGCCGAAATTTCAGTTTGCAAATTGTAGGCCCGTAAATCAGCCGTGGATTGATCGAGCACGTTGGTTTCCACCAGTTCGGGCAGTTGAGACAAGATCTCTTGCTTTGCTGCGATTTCAGCGTCCACCCCTTGTTTGAATTGACTTAGAATCGGTTGGTTTACTCCAGCAACCGCTTGGGGTAGCTCTTTACAAATCGATTGAATCGTTTTTTGCAAAATTTTGTCGTAGGAAATAGCTTGGCACCTGGGTTTATCGGGACACTTGGTCGGGCGGAGATATAGATATTCCTTGCCCTTCCCTCGGGGCATCACTCGCGAAATCGTCATTGGCGATTGGCAAGTCGCACAAAATACCAGCCCTGCAAGAGACCGAGGGGCGCTGGCTGCCCTGGGCGTCATACTGCGGTTGCGGCGTAGCAGGCGATCGACTTGAGCGCCTTCTTCGCGGGAGAGTAGCGGGGTATGGGTATCCATGACCACCTGCTGGTTTTGGTAGGTTAAATCCCCGCGATAAACGGGATTTGTGAGCCATCGTCGTCCGGTCGAGACCGAAATTTTCTTGCCGTGTTTTTTTGCGATGTAGCGTACTGAGCCCCGCAAAGACCCATAGAGCAAAAAATGTTCAAAAAAATCTTTCACCACCGGAGAGACGGTGCGATCAATGACATACCGATCCTTTCCCCGCCGATATCCATAGGGGGCTTTGCCGGGTGGGGGTCGCCGTTTGATCCGATTTTGGGCATGACCGTGGCGGATTCGCCGACTGCGCTGTTCCGCTTGAATTGCATCCAGCAGCACCAACAGATGTGATGAATTCGATGAGGCAGTGTTGTCTTTGCTCTCGGTGTCTACCTGCCCTTGAGCCAAACTAGAGGATTGATAGACCTGTTCAATCGCGACGATGCAAATTCCTAGACCTTCAAGCTGAATTAAATGCTCAGTAACTTGGGCCAGGGATTCACCCAAATCTTCTAGCCGCATAACCAACAAATAGTCGGGCGGATCTGTTTGACAGTCCTGCAACAAGGCCGCTAGCTGGGACCGACGCCAATCCAAATCTTGATACACCTGATCGACTTCCCATCCCCAGATTGTGGGATCCAACTTGGTTTCCCAGGTTAAGTCTTGGCAGAGATAGGCAAAGATACGCATGAATTCTGAAGGACACAAGGGAATTCACTCAGCTAAAGACCAAAGGTCGATGAACTTAAACACGGCCTCTAATTGACTGTCCTAAAATTGGTAATCATGTCTAGCCCCATCCACTGGATGATACTCCACAACCGAGGATGCTGGCTGTTGGTTTAGAATTTCAAGACATTAGGTAACTTTGGGACTCTGGCACAATGTCACCTGCCGCTCGAATAGCAGCAACACATCGCTATACCGATCGGCAAAGTCCACTAAATTGGCGTTTTCAACCCAACTAGTTCGAGAAAAATCCCAGTCCGGCAAGACGATTAAGCGGGGATGCTTAGGATTGGGGTTGTCCTGCTAATTGTGGCGGCAGATACAAATCGTAATAAACGTCTTGGATCCGCAAATTTTTGTTCCATCCTGCGATCTCATTCGTCACACCAATATTCTGAGAAGCTTTAGTTGGAGAGGACTGCACCGATTGTTATTCAGTACTCAGAGATGGTAGAGTCAGCCGAGTCGGGAGCCCAAGCTTTCAGTTTTGAGGAAATTAGCTTCAATCTAGAAAAGTCAATCGCAGTACTTGGAGAATCTGCATTTAACGCCATTGAATATCCCCCTCCGCACAAAAATAAAAATGACCAGAATATCTTTTGGGTTAAATTCTAGATTCTCAATGTTATTCATTAAGTAATGTTACCCAGTCGTGATATCATTGGCCTTGGCCTGCAGTCACGCATCCAAACCAAATTTCTAGCCTGTGGAATTGTCAGATCCTTCCCTTCAGCCCGGCCCCACCTCCAACGAGAGTGAGCTAGCTGAAGCGCAGATCTCTCAATCAGGGGATTCGATGGATGACTATTATCAGCTCAAAAATGGCTTGATAATTTCATCTTCAGTTATAGCAGGGTTATTCTTTGGCCCTGTCTGGTGGATGTACTCTCTGAAGGTTGCCAGCAGCTATTTGCTCGGGGCATCCGTCGGAGTGCTATATCTAAGGATTTTGGCGAAGAATGTTGAGCAATTAGGAACTGGAAACACCCAGGTCGGTAAAGGCCAGCTCGGTGTTTTCGTTTTACTCATTGTCCTAGCAACTCAGTGGAGTCAGTTAGAAGTCTTACCTGTTTTTTTAGGATTTCTCACCTATAAAGTTGGCATCCTCTTTTTCGTCTTGTGGTCTGCAGTTCTGTCGCCCTCAACTAATCGTTGAAACATTGACAGAATGCCCCTATTTTTTTGCCTGAAGTTCCAACGAGGTTGGGCATATTATGCATCACAGCAGCCTTCTGCTAGATTCTTTTAATTGGTTCACCGCCTTGCCTTTAGCAAGTTTAGAGGTGGGTCAGCACCTATACTGGCAGATCGGTGGCTTAAAGGTTCATGGTCAAGTTCTGATTACATCCTGGATCGTCATCGGCATCTTAGTCATTGTGTCTGTGCTGGCAACCCGCAAGGTTGAGCGCATTCCTAGCGGTCTCCAGAATTTCATGGAATACGCGCTAGAGTTTGTCCGTGATTTGACCAAAAATCAAATTGGCGAGAAAGAATATCGTCCCTGGGTGCCATTCATCGGGACGCTCTTTCTATTCATATTTGTCTCCAATTGGTCTGGTGCTTTATTCCCTTGGAAGCTGATTAGCCTGCCTGAGGGAGAACTCGCAGCACCGACAAACGACATCAACACAACCGTCGCTTTGGCATTGTGTACTTCGTTTGTTTACTTTTATGCAGGATTTCGGAAAAAGGGTCTGGGGTACTTTCGCAAGTACATCGAACCCACTCCGGTACTGCTGCCCATTGCAATTCTTGAAGATTTCACCAAGCCGCTTTCCCTTAGTTTCCGTCTGTTTGGTAACATTCTGGCTGATGAGCTAGTGGTTGCTGTTTTGGTGTTACTGGTTCCCCTCATTGTGCCTTTGCCTGTGATGTTGCTGGGATTATTTACCAGCGGTATTCAAGCATTGGTATTTGCGACCTTGGCTGGTGCCTACATTCACGAGTCATTAGAAGGCCATGGGGACGAAGAAGAGGCCCACTAACCTCAAGGTCAAGTTTGCGTTGCTGTATCAGTAACCCATTGGCTCCAAAATTAGTGGCTGGTGCAGGCATCTAAAGTCTGACAACCCGTGTAAGGTCTACCTTGTTGTTCTGTTATTTCAAAATTAAGGAAAAAAGCATTATGGATCCGTTAGTTGCTGCTGCTTCTGTATTAGCTGCTGCCCTGGGAATTGGCATCTCTACAATTGGCCCTGCTCTCGCTCAAGGTAATGCTGCTGGAAAAGCGGTAGAAGGGATCGCCCGTCAGCCCGAAGCAGAAGGAAAAATCCGAGGCACATTGCTCCTGTGTTTGGCGTTTATGGAATCCCTAACTATTTATGGTTTGGTGATTGCCCTAGTTCTACTCTTTGCCAACCCCTTTGCCTAAACGGGTTAGTGAGGGGCGTTCTCGCAACGTCCCTTCTCCGAATCTCGTTGTGTTGAGTGGAATGACACTTATTTTGAACCCTCATCACCCTCGCCCACAACATTGACTTTTTCTGATCTGACCCTTCTTTTAGACTGAGCAAAACAATGTTTGATTTTAATGGCACATTGCCATTGATGATGTTCCAGTTCTTTTTGTTGGTTGCTGTTTTGAACGCAGTGTTCTTCAAGCCCCTCACCCAAGCAATTGATGAGCGAGACGGCTTTATTCGCACCAACAATACTGAAGCCCGTGAGCGTTTGGAAAAGGCCAAGCGCTTAAC
The DNA here is from genome assembly GCA_028285315.1 of Acaryochloris sp. IP29b_bin.176. Taxonomy (GTDB): domain Bacteria; phylum Cyanobacteriota; class Cyanobacteriia; order Thermosynechococcales; family Thermosynechococcaceae; genus Acaryochloris. The sequence continues at coordinate 4,229 of JANQPU010000026.1, read as the reverse complement.
TGAGCAATATGAACAAGAGCTGGCAGGCACGCGCAAGCAATCACAACAAGTGCTAGCTGATGCTCAAGCCGAAGCCCAAAAAATTGCTCAAGCACAAATCACTGAAGCCCAACAACAAGTTCAAGCTGAAGTGATGCAGGCTCAAGCCGAACTCGAGTCACAGAAGCAGTCTGCCTTTAGCGAATTAGAGAAGCAGGTTGATACCCTTAGTCAACAAATTCTTAATAAGCTCTTAGGCGCAACTCTGGCATAAGCCATCACAGCACCGCAGTTAGGACTATAAACATGGGGATGTTTAATTGGCTAGCAAACGCTGGCATAACTGGGTTTCCACAACTAGCTGAGGCTGGTGGTTACAGCCTTAACTTTGATATTTTGGAAGCCAATATCGTCAACTTGGTAATCGTCATCGGATTACTGATTTATTTAGGTCGAGGCTTTCTAGGGGATGCCCTAGCTAAGCGGCGAGAAGCCATTGAAACGGCTATTGCCGAAGTTGAAGCCAATCAAGAAAAGGCTGCTGCAACGTTGGCAGAAGAGCAAGAGAAACTCGCTCAAGCCCAAGCAGAAGCGCAAAGAATTCTGGCCAACGCCCAGACGAATGCCATTAAAGCGAAGGAACAAATTCTGACTGAAGCGAAAAAAGAGATCCAACGCATCAAAGATGCCGGATCCCAAGATACTTCTGCCAGTCAGGAACGTGCGATCGCAGAAATTCGACAGCGCGTTACCGCTATGGCCCTAGAGAAAGTCGAAGCTGATTTGAAGAATCAGTTAGGGAATAATGAATCCGCCCAGCGGAAACTAGTCGATCAAAGTATTGCCTTGCTAGGAGGCAACTCATGACACAAAGCACGGTTAGCTCCACCATTGTTGAACCTTATGCCGAGGCGTTAATGTCTGTGGCTCAAAGTAACAATCTCACCAACCAGATTGGTGAAGACGTTAGCTTTGTCCTCAGCCTGTTGCAAACCTCTGATGATCTGAAGGATTTCTTGGTCAATCCACTCACCCCCGCCGATGCCCAGAAAGCCGTCCTCCGGCAGTTGGCTGAATCTCGGGTTCAAAAGCAGTTCTTCAATTTTTTGCTACTTCTGATTGATCGACGACGCATCATCTTTTTAGAAGGTATTTGCAAGTACTATCAGGCATTACTTCGCAAACTCAACAACACGGTTTTGGCAGAAGTGACCTCAACGGTGGAGCTCACCAATGAGCAGCGTCAAGCCATCACTGACAAAGTTAAGCAGATGAGTCAAGCGGCTCAGGTTGAACTGGAAACGAGTATCGATCCTGACCTCATTGGCGGTGTGATTATTAAAATTGGCTCTCAAGTTTTAGACGCCAGCATTCGTGGCCAGTTGCGCCGGATGAATTCTTCTATAACAAGCCTGTCTTAAGGTGATGGTGATTTTCAAAATCGCCACTTAAGTTGTTTGACCTTTACCCATATCACAAATCAGAGCAAGTCCCATGGTAAGCATCAGACCCGACGAAATTAGTAATATTATTCGCCAACAAATTGAGCAATACGATCAGCAAGTCAAAGTTGACAATGTTGGTACCGTCCTCCAGGTGGGTGACGGTATCGCCCGTGTCTATGGTTTAGAACAAGCCATGGCTGGGGAACTTCTGGATTTTGAAGACGGTACTGTCGGTATCGCCCTGAACCTGGAAGAAGACAACGTGGGTGCGGTGCTCATGGGCGATGGTCGTGATCTGCAGGAAGGCAGCACGGTGCGGTCAACCGGTAAAATCGCCCAGATTCCTGTAGGTGATGCTCTAATTGGTCGCGTTCTAGATGCCCTAGCTCGCCCCATCGATGGAAAAGGCGACATCAACGCTTCCGAAACCCGCCTGATTGAGTCTCCCGCTCCTGGTATTATTGAGCGGAAGTCCGTCTATGAGCCCATGCAAACGGGGATTACCGCCATTGACTCCATGGTGCCCATTGGCCGAGGCCAGCGAGAGTTAATTATTGGTGACCGTCAAACCGGTAAGACCGCCGTTGCCATTGACACCATCCTCAACCAGAAGTCGGAAGATGTGATTTGTGTCTACGTCGCCATTGGTCAGAAAGCCTCTACCGTAGCTCAGGTGGTTGAAGTCCTGAGAGAGCGGGGTGCCCTCGACTACACCGTTGTGGTTGCTGCCAACGCCAACGATCCTGCCACCCTACAATATTTGGCTCCTTATACGGGTGCAGCCATTGCTGAGTACTTTATGTACAACGGCAAGCACACCTTGGTGATTTATGATGACTTGTCCAAGCAAGCTCAGGCTTATCGTCAGATGTCCTTGCTCCTCCGTCGTCCACCCGGACGGGAAGCTTATCCTGGTGACGTGTTCTATCTCCACTCTCGTTTGTTGGAGCGGGCTGCTAAGCTCAGTCCTGAATTGGGTGAAGGCAGTATGACCGCGCTCCCGATTGTGGAAACGCAAGCGGGCGACGTGTCTGCTTACATTCCCACCAACGTGATTTCCATTACTGATGGCCAGATCTTCTTGTCCTCTGACTTGTTCAACGCGGGTCTGCGTCCTGCGATTAACGCCGGTATTTCTGTATCCCGAGTGGGTTCTGCGGCTCAAATCAAAGCCATGAAACAAGTAGCGGGTAAGTTGAAGCTGGAATTAGCTCAGTTTGCTGAACTAGAAGCATTTGCTCAGTTTGCCTCTGACCTGGATCAAGCCACTCAAAACCAATTGGCCCGAGGTGCTCGTCTGCGAGAAATTCTTAAACAGCCTCAATATTCTCCGCTGCCTGTTGAAGAGCAGGTTGCGGTGATTTATGCTGGGACCAACGGCTATCTTGATGATGTCCCCACAGAAAAAGTGACGGAGTTCGTCCAAGGCATGCGGGATGATTTGAAAGCCAACCATGCCAAGTTTGGTGAGTTAGTTCGCGGCGAGAAGAAAATGGGCGATGAAGCTGAAGGGATTCTCAAGACAGCCATTGCTGACTACAAGAAAGCTTTCATGGCCGCGGTCTAGGAGGGAATTATGCCAAACCTTAAATCGATTCGCGATCGCATTTCGACGGTCAAGAATACAAAGAAAATTACCGAGGCCATGCGGCTGGTGGCGGCAGCCAAGGTGCGGCGAGCCCAAGAGCAGGTGACGGCAACCCGTCCCTTTGCCGATCGGCTGGCCCAGGTTCTCTATGGCCTCCAAGCTCGGTTACGCTTCGAAGAAGTCGACTTACCGCTGTTGCAGGAACGAACCCTTAGCAAAGTCTGCCTATTGGTGGTCACAGGAGATCGCGGTCTCTGCGGGGCCTATAACAGTAACGTGATTAAGCGGGCAGAGGAGCGAGCCAGAGAGCTGAAATCTAAGGGGATTGAGTATACCTTTGTCCTTGTCGGTCGGAAAGCAATTCAGTATTTTCAACGCCGAGATCAGCCGATCGAAGCCACCTACGGTGGCCTAGAACAAATCCCTACGGCAAAGGAAGCCTCTGATATTGCCGATGAACTCTTATCGCTGTATCTGTCAGAAGCAGTGGATCATGTTGAGCTAATTTATACCCGGTTTATCTCTCTGGTGAATTCTCGACCCGTGGTCCAAACCCTACTTCCTCTCGATCCAGATGAGTTAGTAGTAGCCGAAGAAGATGAAGTCTTCCGATTAACCACACGGGGGGGACAGTTTCAGGTGGAACGCGATCGCATGGAGCGATCTGCTCCTCAGGAAATGCCCTCTGACATGATCTTTGAGCAAAACCCCATCCAGATTCTGGATGCTCTATTACCGCTGTATCTCAATAATCAGCTCCTGCGGGCCTTACAAGAGTCAGCAGCCAGTGAATTGGCAGCTCGAATGACGGCCATGAACAATGCTAGTGATAATGCCTCTGAGTTAATTGGCACCCTCACCTTGTCCTACAACAAGGCTCGACAAGCCGCGATTACGCAAGAACTGCTTGAGGTGGTCGGTGGTGCTGAAGCTCTGAACTAAAGGGTTTTGCCCCGTAGTCTGACTGCTCTCTTGATCTAAGTGTTTATTGTCCCCGTCAGCCTTGGTTCAGTATCTGAATCAGGGTTTCCCCTATGGGCTGATGACAGCCGAAGATAGTTGTACTTGGGGAGTTGAGGTTAAATGGAACACGACTTGGAAGGTTAATAGTTTATCCGTGCTAGAACCAACTTATGCCTTTCAACACCATATTGAGCCATGTTTCCGCTAGTCGGCATCCCCAAAACCATTGCTAGTGCCTTAGCATCCTATCGCTC